>JAKCCP010000328.1 GCA_021841985.1 Pseudomonadota bacterium
ATCTGTGATGACATCTTCTGGGTTGACCGGATGGACCACCACCGGCGGCGCGGTGATTTCCGGGCTGGCGGCCGGCTTCGCCGCGGGACTGGCCCCCGTGGCCGCGCCGCCATGCCCCGCTTCGGGGGGCGTGGTTGATGGATTGGCCGATGGATTGGCCGGGGGGGGATTAGCGGGGGGCGTCACCGGGGTTGCCGGCGGCGGCACCGGGGGCGGCCCGACCGGCTCCTGTGCCGCCACCGAGCCGGCGAGCAGGCTCACGGCCAACAAACCGAGCCTCGCGATACGTGCGGCACGCGCGATGTTCAACGTCCAACTTCCTAAGCCTTGTCACCGCGCCCCGCACGGCGCGCGGACAATAGCCGCGCCTCCCCGGTCGCGCCACAGAGGAGATCACCGAAACGCGAGTTTTAACGTCGGAGGGGGTTGGCGAGGCCGCGGCTGCTCAGCCGATGAGACGGGTGATCCAGTGAAACGCCCCGAGATGGCTGAGATCGTTCCATGTCGCGAACACGAAAAGCCCGACAAGGAGCGCGAATCCGGCGCGAAACCCATATTCCTGGGCGCGCGGGGGGATCGGGCGGCGCAGCACCGCCTCGGCGAGATAGAACAGCAGGTGGCCGCCATCGAGCACCGGGATGGGCAGCAGATTGATCAGCCCGAGATTGACCGAGAGCACGGCGATGAAGGAAATCAGGCTCGCCGTCCCTTGCGCCGCGACCTGACCCGAAAGCTGGGCGATGCGGAGCGGCCCGCCGAGATCATCGGTGCCGATCCGCCCGGTGATCATCTGCCACACCCCGCTCACCGTCTCGACCAGCACCCGCCAGGTCTCCGCGACGCCGGCGCCCGCCGCCGCCGCAAGCGAAAGCGGCTCGTAGCGGATTGTGCCGCCGGCGATGCCGAGCAGGCCGATCTTGCTGCCCGCGGCGAGGCGGCTGCCGGTGGTGACACCGAGCGTCCGGGTGGCGCCGTCGCGGCTGAGCGTGACTTCCAGCTTGCTGTCGGGATGGGCGGCGACGATGCGCTGGATGTCGTCGAAGCGGGTGATCGGGGCGCCGTCGATCGCCAGGATGCGATCGCCCTTGACGATCCCGGCGCTGGCGGCGGCCGAGGACGCCATCACCTCGCCCACCACCGGCTCCACCACCGGGCGTCCGGCGAAGGCGAACAGCAGGGTAAACAGCACGATCGCCAGAAGAAAATTGGCGAGCGGCCCGGCGGCGACGACGATGGCGCGCGAGAGCACCGGTTTTTCGTGAAACGTCCGCCCCGCGATCCAGGCCGCGCGCGCCTCGGGGGTGGCGTCTTCCGGCCGCTCCTGGCCGTGCAGCTTGACGAAGCCGCCCAAAGGCAGCCAGGCGACCCGCCACTCGGTCCCTAAATGGTCGGTCCAGGCGAAGAGCTTGCGGCCAAAGCCAATGGAAAACGCCTCGACATGCACGCCACGCCAACGCGCCGCGAGATAGTGGCCAAGCTCGTGGAAAAACACCAACACCCCGAGCACGACCAGAAAGGCCAGCACGGAGCGCAGGGGCCCGGAAATAAAATACTGCGCCATCAATACACTCCGACCAGATTTTCGGCCAACTCGCGGGCCTCGCCATCGAGCGCGAGCACGGCGGCGAGATCGTCCGCCGCCGGCGCGCCGAGCCGTGCGAGCACCCGCTCCACCAGCTCGGCAATCGCCAGGAAACCGATACGGCGGGCAAGAAAGGCGGCGACCGCGACCTCGTTCGCGGCATTGAGAACAGTGGGGGCGCCGGCGCCCGCGCGCAAGGCGGCCCGCGCCAGGGCGAGGGCGGGAAAGCGCGTGGCATCGGGCGGCGCAAAATCGAGCCGGCCGATCGCCGCGAGATCGAGCCGCGGCGCCGGTGTGGCCATGCGCGCGGGCCAGGCCAGGGCGTGCGCGATCGGCACCCGCATATCCGGCGAGCCGAGCTGCGCCAGCACGCTGCCATCGCTGAAATGCGCCATGCCATGAATGACCGATTGCGGATGCACGACCACCTCGATGCGCGCCTCGCTGAGCGCGAACAGCCGCGAGGCCTCGATCACTTCGAGCCCTTTGTTCATCAGCGTGGCGGAATCGATGCTGATCTTGGCGCCCATCGACCATATCGGATGACGGAGCGCCATCTCCGGCGTCGCCGCCCGCATCTCCGCGATCGAGGCGGTGCGGAACGGCCCGCCCGAGGCGGTGAGGACGATTTTTTCCAGGCTGGCGCGATTGCCGTCGGCGAGCGCCTGGAACACCGCGTTGTGCTCGGAATCGACCGGCAGCAGCACCGTCCCGGCCGCCTCGACTGCCCGCAGCATGACCTCGCCGGCCGAAACCAGCGCCTCCTTGTTGGCCAGCGCCACGGCCCGCGCCGCACCGATGGCGGCGAGCGTTGCCTTCAGGCCGGCCGCCCCGGTGATCGCCGCCATCGTCCAATCGACCGGCAGCGCCGCCGCCACCACCACCGCCTCGGCGCCGGCGGCGCTCTGCACCCCGCTGCCCGCGAGCGCCTCGCGGAGCGCCGGATAGGCGGTGGGGTCGGCGATCACCGCCCATTCGGCGCCGAACTGGCGGGCCTGGGCGGCGAGCAGCGCGACATTGCGCCCGGCAACCAAAGCGCGCACGCGGAAGCGCGCGCGATCCTGGAGCAGGGACAGCGTCTGGGTGCCGACGCTGCCGGTGCTGCCGAGCACGGTGACGCTGCGCGGCCCCGCTGGCGCCGGCGGCAAGGCGACATCAGGCGCGGGTGTGATCAGGTCCACAGCAAAACTCCTTGCCCGAGACTGAGCGCCAAAACCGCCGCCGCCGGGGCAGCCGTCAGAACGCCATCGAGGCGGTCGAACAGGCCACCATGGCCGGGGATCAGCCGGCTTGAATCCTTAACCCGAAACTGGCGCTTGAGAAAACTTTCGAGCAGATCGCCGCCCTGCGCCACCACGCCGAGGCCGGCGGCGATCAGCCCGGCATGGAGCGCCGTCGGCGCCGAGGCGGTCTCGGCGACGGCGATTCCGGCGGCGATCGCGGCGACCAGCCCGCCCGCCGCGCCCGACCAGGTCTTGCCCGGCGAGATCGCCGGGGCGAGTTTCGGGCCGCCGATCAGCCGGCCGGCAAGATAGGCGCCGATATCGCTGGCCCAGATGACCAGCACCAGGAAAAAGATATTATCCCGCCCGGCGGCGGTGCCGGCATCGTCGCGGAGCCACACCAGCGCGACGCTCGCGAGCCCGATATAGAAAGTGCCAAAGGCGAGAAGCGCGGCCCGGCGCCAGACCGGCTCGGCGTCGCCGGGCGGCGTCGCCACGATCGCGGCCACCGCCGCCCCGCCCCCCAGCACGGCGAGCCCCGCCTGGGCGAGACCCGCTCCCGTGAGCAGGGTCGCGGCCGCGACGGCAAAAAACACCGCGAGCGCCGGGGGGCTCGGCGCCGGCTGGGCGCAGAGCGCCAGCCACTCCGCCGTGAGGCCGAGTGCCGCGAGCAGCACCAGCGCCATCCAGAAGGCCGCGCCGAACCAGATCCCGGCCAGCGCCAGCGGGGCCAGCACCAAGGCCGAGAGCACCCGCACCCGCAGATCGCCCCATGATGAGGACCGCGTTTCAGCCGGGGCGGGCACCGAACCTGCGCTCCCGGCTGGCATAATCGGCCAGGGCCTCGGCGAATTGTACAGCGCCAAAATCCGGCCACAGCACGTTCAGGAACACCAGCTCGGCATAGGCCGCTTGCCAGAGCAGGAAATTGGAGAGCCGCTGTTCGCCGCTGGTACGGATGATGAGATCGGGATCGGGCATGCCGTCGGTGAAGAGCAGCCGGCCGAACGCCGCCTCATCGAGCGCCGCGGGGTCGATCTCGCCGGCCGCGATCGCCGCCGCCGCCCGCCGCGCCGCCGCAACGATCTCGGCCCGCCCGCCATAGGAGAGCGCGATGGTGAGATTGAGCCGGGCATTGGCCCGCGTCGCGCGTTCGGCGGCGCCCAGGCTTGCCTGGATATCGTCGGGAAACCGCGCCGCCTCGCCGATCACCCGGAGCCGCACGCCATGGGCCGCGAGTTCGGCGATCTCGCTTTTGACATAGTGGCGCAGCAGCGTGGTGAGGTCGTTGACCTCGCCGGCTGGGCGGCGCCAGTTCTCGCTGCTGAAGGCATAGAGCGTGAGCCAGGCGACGCCATGGTGCAGCGCCGCCTCGATGGTGCGCCGCACCGCCATGGCGCCGGCGCGATGGCCGGCGATCCGCGGCAGGCCGCGTGACGCGGCCCAGCGGCCGTTGCCATCCATGATGATCGCGACATGCGCCGGCACCGTCCCGAGCTCCGCCGGAAGAGCCTTGCGCGCCGCAGTCTTGGTGGTGGCCGACATCAGAGCCTCAGACCTGCCGGATGTCCCTTTCCTTTTCCGCCAGTATCTCGTCGACCCGCTTGATGTAGTGGTCGGTTAGTTTCTGCACTTCATCCGACCAATGCGCCACATCGTCCTCGCTGATTTCGTGTTTCTTCTCATGCGCCTTGATGTGATCCATGCCATCGCGCCGCACCCCGCGTACCGCGACCCGCGCGCCCTCGGCATAGCGGGCGGCGGCCTTGGCGAGTTCCACCCGCCGCTCCTGCGTCAGAATCGGGATTGGCACCCGCACGAGCTGGCCGTCGGAGGCCGGGTTGAGCCCGAGCCCGGCATCGCGGATCGCCCGCTCCACCGCGCCGACCAGGGTCCGGTCCCAGACCTGAACGGTGAGCATGCGGGCCTCCGGCACGCCGATGGTGCCGACCTGGCTGAGCGGCAATTCGCCGCCATAGGCCTCGACGCGCACCGGCTCCAGCAAAGCGGGGCTCGCGCGCCCGGTGCGCAGGCCGGCGAATTCGCGCTTCAGGGTCTCCAGCGCGCCTTCCATCCGGCGGGAGAGATCCTGCTTCAAGGCATTGAGATCAGCCGCCACGGCAATTCCCCCGGAACATTTTCCTAGGCTTCGACGATGGTCGTGAAACGCCCCTCGCCGCGCATGACGCGCGCGAAGGCGCCGGAAGCGTTGATGTTAAACACCACGATCGGCAGGCCATTCTCGCGCGCCAGGCTGACCGCCGCGGCGTCCATCACCGCGAGATCGCGCGACAGCACGTCGAGATAGGTCAGCTCGTGGTAGCGCTCGGCGTCCGCGACCTTGCGCGGATCGGCGGAATAGACGCCATCGACCTGGGTGCCCTTGAGCAGCGCGTCACACTTCATCTCGGCCGCGCGCAAGGCCGCCGCGGTGTCGGTGGTGAAGAACGGGTTGCCGGTGCCGGCGGCGAAAATCACCACCCGGCCCTTTTCCATGTGCCGCTCGGCGCGGCGGCGGATATAGGGCTCGCAGACGCTGGCCATCGGGATGGCCGATTGCACCCGGGTCGCGACCCCACGCTTTTCCAGCGCGTTCTGGAGCGCGAGCGCGTTGATCACCGTCGCCAACATACCCATGTAGTCAGCCTGGGCGCGATCCATGCCCCCGGCCGCTCCCGAAACCCCGCGGAAAATATTGCCCCCGCCGATCACCAGGCAGACTTCGGCCCCCATCGCCACGACATCGCCGATATCGCTGGCGATGCGGTGCACGGTTTCGGGATCGAGGCCGTACTCGCGCTCCCCCATCAGCGCCTCGCCGGACACTTTCAGAAGGACGCGCTTATAGGGTTGCCGCTCGGTCATGCCAGGAAATCGTCCCATGCCGAACGCAAACTACTGGCCCGGCCGGCGATGAACAAGGGCCGTGGCGGAAGTCGCGGCGGGCCGCCGATGCGCCTCACTCGGTTGCGGCGAGACCGGCGGCGGCGGCGACCTCGGCGGCGAAATCGCCGCCCTGGCGCGCAATGCCCTCGCCCAACTGGAACCGCGCGAAGCCGGCCAGCCGCGCCCCTGATTTCGCGAGCACGGCGCGCACCCGGCTCTCGCCGTCATGCACCCAGACCTGCTCCAGCAGCACCACCTCCTCATAGTATTTGCGGATGCGGCCCTCGACCATCTTCTCGATGATCGCCTCGGGCTTGCCCGAGGCCCGCGCCTGCTCGGCCAGGATCGCCTTCTCGCGCAGCAGCGCCGCGGGATCGACGCCGTCGATATCGATCGCCTCGGGCCGCGTCGCGGCGATGTGCATGCCGACCTGACGGCCGAGCGTTTCCAGCGCCTGGCCCTCGCTATTGCCCTCGAGCGCAACCAGCACGCCGATCTTGCCGAGACCGGGGCGGAGGGCGGCATGCACATAGCTCGCCACCACGCCTTGCGGCACGGCGAGCACGCGGGCGCGACGGAGTGACATGTTCTCGCCGATGGTGGCCACGAGATGGGTCAGTTCCTCGGCCACCGTTCGCTCGCTATCGGGAAAAGCGGCGGCACCGATCGCGGCGATGTCTTCGCCGACATGCAGCGCGACCTTGGCGACGGTTGCGACAAAATGCTGGAAGTGCTCGTTGCGCGCGACGAAATCGGTCTCGGCGTTGACCTCGACCATCGCCGCCTTGGCCGGCACCGAGGCGACGGCGATCAACCCTTCGGCGGCGACGCGGCCGGATTTCTTCGCCGCCGCCGCGAGACCCTTCTTGCGCAGCCAGTCGGTTGCGGCCTCGAGATCGCCGCTCGTTTCGCCCAGCGCCTTCTTGCAATCCATCATGCCGGCGCCGGTTTTCTCGCGCAGTTCCTTGACCAACGCGGCGGTGATTTCAGCCATTTTCTTCTCCCGGTCTCGGTTTGCTCAGAGCCTGCAAATCAATCGCACTTGAAAACGAATACTCTCTGGGAACATTGCTTCTTTTCCGATCAATTCCGGGGCGCGAGGGCATGCTTTTTCAAACGCTCAGGCGGCGGGGTGCTCGGGGGCAAGATCGGCGAGGGCGGCTGGCGGCAATTCCGGCGCGGCGCCGAGGTCGGCGCCCGAGGCCGCCATCTCGGCGCTGATGCCATCGAGCACGGCGCCGGCGACGAGATCGCAATAGAGTTCGATCGCGCGCACCGCGTCGTCATTGCCAGGGATCGGATAGGTGACGCCTTGGGGATTGGAATTGCTGTCGAGCACGGCGACCACCGGAATACCGAGCTTGGTCGCCTCCTCGACGGCGAGTTTTTCCTTGTTGGTGTCGATGATGAATAGGATATCGGGCAGCCCGCCCATCTCCTTGATGCCACCCAAGGCGCGCTCCAGCTTGTCGCGGGTGCGGGTGATGTTCAGCACCTCTTTCTTGGTCAGGCCATGGACCTCCCCGCTCAGCATGTCCTCGATCTGGCGCAGCCGCTTGATGCTCGCGATGATGGTCTTCCAGTTGGTCAGCGTGCCGCCGAGCCAGCGGTGGTTGACGTAATACTGGCCGCAGCGCTTGGCCGAGTCGGCGACATATTCGGCGGCCGCGCGCTTGGTGCCGACGAACAGCACCCGCCCGCCCCCGGCCACCACGTCGCGCACCGCGCGGAGCGCGCGGTCGAGCAGCGGCACCGTCTGTTGCAGGTCGATAATGTGCACCTGGTTGCGCACGCCAAACAAATAGGGCGCCATGCGCGGATCCCAGCGCCGCGTATGGTGACCGAAATGCACGCCGGCTTCGAGTAGCTGGCGCAAGGTGAATTCAGGCATCGCCATGACGCGATCTCCTTTCCCGTGTCCGGTTGAACCTCCGCGGGGCGAGGCCAGTGGCCACCGGACCCGGCATCAGCCGGGGAAGGCGCCCCGCGTGTGAATTACCGGCAAGCGGCCGGCGCGCGGGATATGGCGGAAAACCCTCGCCAAGGCAAGCCGTGCGTCATCGCGGGCGAGCGATTGACGGCCAGGGGCAAAGCCCCGGGAACCCTTCCCGGGATGCGGCCCGGGGGGCGCTGCCCCCCAGCTTGTCCAGGGCAGCGCCCTGGCCCGTACAAGCTCTCGCTCGTACAAAACGTCCTTCACCCGATTGCCCGCTCCTGGCCTTGGTTTGCTGCGATAAACCCGCCACGAACGCTCAATTCTGAATAGTGTAGCTCGCCTCTGCGCTGAGCGTGATCGCCGGGATCGCCTCCAGCGTGCTGACCGGGACGAAATCGTAGAGGGCGGCGATGCTGACCTGGCCGCCGGGGGCGTTGCTCGGCGAGAACGCGACGCTGACCACCGGCCCGCTCGATCCGGCGGCGAGGAAGGGGGCGGCGGCGGCGTAGAATTGCGCGATGATATCGGCCGCCGAGGCCGGCGCGGCAGACTGGCTGCCATGCACCACGGCATAGCGCGCCGCCCGCTCGACCCCGATCGAGAGCGCGTATTGATCGGCGATCAGCCGGCCGAATTCGATGGTGGCGAGCAGGAGGATCAGCACCGGAATGCCGCTCAGGGCGAATTCGAGGGCCGCGACGCCGCGCCGGTCGCGCCAGCCGCCGGATTTTCGCCCCTTCGCGCGCCGCTTCATTGGATGCGCACCATGCCCGCGGAGGTCAGGGTGATCGGCGAGGGCAGCGCCGGCAGGGGCATCGGCAAGGTGAGCGAGGCGCTCAGCGAAAGCGCGAGATAGGTCGCCATCTGGCCGCTCGCGCAGGTGCCGCCGCAGGCGCTCGCGGTCTGCGTCTCCTGCCCGTTGGCGATGGTGAGGCAATAGCAGGCCAGCACCGGGGTGGTCATGGCGAGGCTCGGCGCCGCCGTCCCGTAGGCGCTTTGGGCCACGGTCTGGATCGTGCTCGGGCTGGCACTGGTCGGGTTGCCCCAGGCGAACAGGATCGCCGCCTCCATCGCCTGGTCGAGCCGCGCTTGGGTTGCGAAGGTCAGGCCGAGATCGGCCGCGCCAAAGCATAGCGGGGTCAGCACGAAGACGATGGCGAGCGCCGATTCCACCGCGACCGAGCCGCGCCGCGCCCGACGGAAGGCCGCGATGAGGGCACGGCGGGTCATTGCAGCAGCACGATCTGGGAGCTGCTGGCGCCGCCGCCCGGAACCACGCCGCCGGCCTGGATCTGGCCGCTGCCCTCGACGTTGATGCTCTGGGCGATGATGCCGAGCCCGCCATCGGCGGGGTGGGTCAGCACCGCGTCATTGGTGACCTGCAACTGGGCGTTCGGCGTATAGATCGTGCCGTTGATCGAAAGGCCCGAGCCACCCACCACCTGGTTGGTGGGCGCGCTGCCGTCGCTGCCCTCGCCCTGATAGACCAGGATGCCGGCATAGGGGCCGCTCGCCGGCGCGCTCATCGACCATTGCGTATTGGTATAGTTGGTCCATTGCACCGACCCGGGAGTGTCGCCGCCGAGATAGAACGTCACGCCCGCGGCGGTGCCCACCGTCGAGCCGCCGGTGATGTCGAAATTGCCGTTGGTGATGACATAGGTGCCAGGCGCGAAATTCACCGTCATGCCGTTGCTGATGGTGAGGCCGCCGCAATAGGTGCCGGGATTGAGGTTGAGCACGCCGTTATTCTGCCAGCCATAGCTGCTTGGCTGGCAGGTGCTGCTGGCGGGCGGGGCGGCGAGGCCGGCGTGGGGATCGCTCTGGCTCGCGGCACCCGAGGTGCCGGCGGGCGAGATCACCGAGCCGCCGTTCCAGGTATTGTCGCACACCGTGCCGGCGGCGCCGACGCTTTGCGCGGTGATCGAGCCATTGCGGACATAGATCGAGGCGGTCGAGGGATTGGCGGTCGCGTCGCATTGCACCGTGGTCGCGGAATTGGAGAAGACGCTGCAATTGGTCGCGGTGATCGTGCCCTCGTTCTCGACCTCGATGCCGATCGGCACGTTTTTGCCGAGCGCCATGACGCAGGGCGCGGCGGTGGTCGAAAGACCCGCCATCGCGGTTGCGCTGAGCGTTACCGGGGTGGCGGAGAACAGCGCCGTGAAGAAGCGATCGGACTGGCTGGAGAGCGTCACCGTGACGCTGCTGCCCGCGACCACGCTGACCGCCGGGGCGGCCAGGAGCGTGCCGATGAGATGGTTGGCGCTCACGCCGTTGACCTCGGCGCTCGCCGCGGCGACGTAATCCGCCGTCGCGGCGGCGGAATTCTGCAACAGCCGCGCCGCCCCCATGGCCCCGGCATCGGCGGCCATCTGGAGCCGCGCGCTCTCGCGATACCAGAGCCCGACATCGGCGGCGAGGCCGGCGGCGCCGATCAGCACCGGCAGCGCGAGCCCGACCATGATCGCGACCGCCCCGCGCCGCCCCGCGCGCGTCCCGCCGCGCCGGCGCCTGAGATAGCCCAACCAACGATCCGCCCGCAGATATGCCATCGCAGCCGGATCATTGAGACAAATTTATAAAAAAAGAGTTAAGCGGACCCCCTCCGTTCAGGCGGCGGAATAGCCGCCATCGGCGACATAGGCCGCGCCGGTGACGAAGGAGGCGCGATCGGAGAGCAGCCAGAGCACCAACTCGGCGATTTCGTCGGCGCGCCCGAGCCGGGCAAACGGCACCTTGCCCAGAATATCCGGGCCGCGCGCCGGCATGTGCGGCGTCACCATCGGCGTGTCGATGTAGCCGGGGCAGACGGCGTTGACGCGGATGCCCGCTGCGGCGTTTTCCAGCGCCGCGGTGCGGGTCAGGCCGATCACGCCGTGCTTGCTCGCGACATAGGCGCCCGAGCCGGCCAGCCCGACGAGGCCGGCGACCGAGGCGGTATTGACAATGGCGCCGCCGGCCTCCCGCATCGCCGCGATTTCGTGCTTGAGGCAGAGAAAGACGCCAGCGAGGTTGACCGCGATCACCCGCTGGAACGCCGCCTCGGGCAACGCGGCGATCGGCACGCCGGCGCTCCCGACCGCGGCGGGGCTGATGCCGGCATTGTTGAAGGCGCCATCGAGCCGCCCGAAAGCCGCGCGCGCCGCCTCGATGAGCGCCACGACATCGCTCTCCCGGCTGACATCGCCGGCCAGCGCGACCGCCCGCCCACCCAGGGCCATGATCTCGGCAACCGTCGCCGCGGCACTCTCGCGGGTGAGATCGGCGACCGCCACGGCCGCGCCGGCGCGCGCCAGGGCCCGCGCACTGGCCCGCCCGATCCCCGAGCCGCCGCCGGTGACCAGCACCGCCTTGCCCGCCATTTCCTCCGTCATTTTCTGCTTCCCTCCCGAGTGGCCGTTCAGTTGCGGTATCAGTTGCGATAGATGACATAATGGATGGTGAGGTCGATGGTCACGCGTTCCTCGTTGGTGCCGATCGGAAAGGGCGGCAGCTCGGCGCCGTGGAACAGCCCGACGGCGCCGCTATCGAGGGCCTGATAGCCCGATTGGCGCTCCAGCTCGACCGATTCCACATGGCCGTCGCGATTGACCACGACGCGCACCTCGCTGACCCCTTGCTCGCCGCGCTCGGCCGCGGCCTGGGGGTAGTATTTATGGGCCTCGATCCAGGCCGCGAGTTCGTTGCGCCAATCGGCGCCAAGCGCGGCGGCCGAGATCTTGGCGAAGGGCATGATTTCGGTCGGGCCGCGCAGCGCCGGGCCGACCGAGAATTTGCTCAGCGAGGGCAGGCTCTGGGCGAAAAGCCGCATCGGCGGCGCGCCATTGCTCTTGCGGGCCGATTGCGCGGGCGGCGCCGGGGCGCGCGGCGCCGCTTCCGGCGAGGGGGTGCGCGGCGCGGTCTGTGGCGCCGGCGGGGTGAGGGGCCGGGCGGGGAGCGGCGGCGTCACCATCGCCTGCTGGTTCGGCGCGACCGGCTTGGCCGGGCTCGGCGGCGGCGCGGGTTCGGCGAGCGGCGCCGAAATCAAGGGTGGCGCCTCGGCCTCCTGGGTGGTCGCCCCCGCCGCCTGGGGCGGCACCGGCGGCACCGGCAAGGGGGGCGTGGCCCGCGACGGCTGTGCCGCGGCGCTCGCGGGCGGCGCGGCTTCGGGCGGCGGCGCCGGCGCGAGCGGGGAGGGTACGGCGGCGGGTTGTGGCGGCAGATTGGCCTCCCGCGTCGGGTTGGGCAGGCGCGGCCCCCGGGCGGAGCCGGATTCGAACACCATCGCGACGCCCGGGGGTGGCAGCGGCTCGCTGGTCTCGCGATGCCGCATGGTGATCAGCAGCAGCAGCAGGACCGTGAGATGGAACCCCGCCGACCAAAGCAGCGGCGGCGTGAGCCGCATGCGCCGCCGCTGCTCGCGTTGCGGCCGGATGTCAAGCGTCGCCACGCCACGTCCGTCCCATGAGCGGGACCGCCAGGGAGTGCGCGACGCGGCGGACCAGGCACGAAAATCAGGCAGCATGGCGGCAACCGGGCACAATCAGCTCGGGCGCGCGCGCTCTGCGCCGTCCGCGACCCATCCTTTCAGGTTACGATATAAAGGGTTGCCTGAGAAAAGGCGAGGGCTCCGCCCTCCACCCGCCAGGGACAATCTCCCTGGACCCTGTGCCGCAGGAGGGGTGAAGCTCCCCCCCTTTTTCGCTGGCCGCGGTTAATGGATCTCGCCCGAGCGTTTGAGCGCCTCGCGGAGTTTGGCCGGCGTAAAATCCGCGGCATGGCAGACATCGAGGATGACCTTCTCGCGCCGGGAGACCAGCTCGATCGCCGCCGGCAGCCTGGTCACCGCCTCGTGGGGGATGACCACCGCGCCGTGATGATCGGCATGGATGACGTCGTCATGGCCGGCCTGCATGCCAAAAATGTTCACCGGGCCGCCGCAATCGACGAGATGGACATGCGCATGGCTCGGCCCGACCCGCCCGCCGATGATCTGAAAGCCCGGCGCCAGCATATCAAGGTCGCGGAACGAGCCGTTGGTGACACAGCCCAGAACCCCGAGCGCCTTGTGGATGGTGGTGTTCACCTCGCCCCAGAAAGCGCCATAGCCGGGGCGGTCATCGAGATCCTGGAGGATCGCGATGGTCGGGAAACGGCCGGCCGTGACATGATCATACCAGGTCATGCGCTCGATCACCTTGCCCCGCGGCGGCTCCTTGGCGCGGATCGTGCCGGTGCGGGCAAGCCCCACGATCGGCGGCAGGGTGCGCAGCGCGGCGACCATCGGCTCGACGGTGAAGCCGATGGCGCGGCGCTCCGGAACCACGAGTTCGAGCCCGTTGCAAATCGTCGGCGTGTCCCACTGGCGGAGCTTTTCGAGATCCGCCGGGGTGAAGGGAAAATCCGCCATCACCCCGCCGCCGCGACGGCGCGCCGCGCCATGACGCTGATGAGATGGGCGCGATAGGCGGCGCTGCCATGGATGTCGCTGTTCAGTCCCTCGGGCGAGATTTTTATCCCCCCGACCGCGTCGGGTGACCAGTTTTTTGCCAGCGCCGATTCCATTTCGGGGACGCGGAAGACGCCGTTCTGCCCCGCCCCGGTGACGGCGACACGCACCCCTTCCGGCCCTTTGGCCACGAACACGCCGACCAGGGCATAGCGCGAGGCCGGCTGGCGGAATTTCTCATAGGCCGATTTCGCGACCGGGAGCGGAAACTCGACCGCGGTGATGATTTCGTCGGGCTCGAGGGCGGTGGTGAACATGCCCTGGAAAAAATCATCAGCCTTGATCGCCCGCTTGTTGGTCTTGATCGTGGCGCCGAGCGCCAGCACCGCCGCCGGATAGCAGGCCGAGGGGTCGTTATTGGCGAGCGAGCCGCCGATCGTGCCGCGATGGCGGACCTGATTGTCGCCGATCCAGGAGGCCAGCAGCGCGAGCCCGGGGATCGCCTTCTTGACCTCGGCCGAGCGGGCGACCGCGGCGTGCGTGGTGGTCGCCCCGATGGTGAGCGCGTTCGCCGTAACCGTGATGCCCGAGAGCCCCAATCCGGCGAGATCGACCACGGCGGAAGGTTTGTTCAAGCGCTGCTTGAGCACCGGGATAAAAGTCTGGCCGCCGGCCAGAACCTTGGCCTCGGCGTCGGCCGCGAGAAGCTTCACCGCGTCGGCGAGGCTGCCGGGCTTCTGATAGGCGAAATCATACATCGTCCTGCTCCTATTCCGCGGCCATCTTCGGCCGGCTGGCCTGGATGATGGACCAGATTTTCTCGGGCGTGGCCGGCATGTCGAGACTGCGCACGCCAAAATCGCGGAGCGCATCGACGACGGCGTTGATCACCGCCGGCGGACTGCCGATCGCGCCGACCTCGCCGCAGCCCTTCGAGCCGAGCGGGTTGTGGGTGCAAAGCGTGCTTTCGGTGCCGACGGTGATCGTGGGGAGGTTATCGGCGCGCGGCATGGTGTAGTCCATGAACGAGCCCGAGAGCAGCTGGCCGTTGGCGTCATAGGCGGCGCCCTCCAGCAGCGCCTGGCCGATGCCCTGCGCGACCCCGCCTTGCACCTGGCCCTCGACGATCATCGGGTTGATCACCCGCCCGACATCATCGACGGCGACGAAATTGACCACCTGCGTCACCCCGGTCTCGGGATCGATCTCGACCTCGCAAACATGGCAGCCGCCGGGATAGGTGAAATTCTTGGGGTCGTAAAAAGCGGTTTCCTCCAGCCCCGGCTCCAGCTCCTCGATCGGGTAGTTGTGCGGGATATAGGCGGCGAGCGAGATTTCCGCCAAGGCCTTCGACTTGTCGGTGCCGGCGACGCGGAAGGCGCCGTCCTTGAACTCGATATCCGCGACCGAGGCCTCCATCAGATGGGCGGCGATGCGTTTGCCCTTGGCGATGATCTTGTCCATCGCCTTGACCATCGCCGAGCCGCCGACGGCGAGCGAGCGGCTGCCATAGGTGCCCATGCCGAAGGGGATCTCCCCGGTATCGCCATGCACGATCTCGACCTGGTCGAGCGGCACGCCGAGCTGATCGACGACCAATTGCGCGAACGTGGTTTCGTGGCCCTGGCCGTGGCTATGGCTGCCGGTGAACACGGTGACACTGCCGGTCGGGTGGATGCGGATATTGGCGACCTCGTAGAGCCCGGCGCGCGCGCCGAGCGCGCCCGCGATATGGCTCGGCGCGATGCCGCAGGCCTCGAGATAGGTGGACATCCCGATGCCGCGCAGCTTGCCGCGCGCCGCCGCGGCCTGCCGGCGCGCCGGGAAGCCCGCCCAATCGGCGGCTTTCATCGCCGCCTCCAGCGTCGTCACGTAATCGCCGCTGTCATATTGCAGGGCGACCGGGGTCTGATAGGGAAAGGCATCGGCGGGGATGAAATTCTTCCGCCGCAGCTCAACCCGGTCGATGCCGGTGTCGTGGGCGATGACATCGACCAGCCGCTCCAGCAGGAACGCCGCCTCCGGCCGCCCGGCGCCGCGATAGGCATCGACCGGCACGGTGTTGGTGAACAGCGCCTTGACCTCGGCATAGATCGCCGGGGTTTTGTAAACACCGGCGAGCAGCGTCGCGTAGAGATAGGTCGGCACCGAGGGCGCGAAGGTGGAGAGATAGGCGCCCATATTGGCGAGCGTCGAGACCCG
>JAKCCP010000335.1 GCA_021841985.1 Pseudomonadota bacterium
GCATAGACGGCGCTGGTGCCGGTGCCATCGAGTGTCGCGCCGGCGCCGATGGTGAGCGTCGCGTTGCTCGCGAGATCGATCCCGGTGCCAACGACGGCGTTGCTCCCCGTGATCACCCAATCCGCGCCGGAATCCTCGATGACGGTGTTGAAATTGACGAATTCCGAGCCGAGGCCGGAAATCGTGCCGAGCGTCACCACCCCGGCGACGCTCGCCGAGGCGAGATCGAGGGTGTTGGCAAGCGTGATCGTGGCGCTGCCGCTCGTGATGTAAAAGGCGGTCGCCTCGACGCTGCCGATGAAGCGCGCGCCGGGATCGACGATCAGATCGGCGTTGACATGGCCGAAACTGACCGCCGTGCCGCTCGTCCCGGCGCTGCTCTCGATGGTGCCGGCATTGACCAGGATCGCGGTATCGGCGGTGGTGCCGGAAATCTTGACGCCGATCTCGCCGGAGATGACCGCGCCGGCTTCGTTGGTCACGCTGCCGCCGGCCTCGAGAAGAACGCCGCCGGTGCCGGTGGAGGTGTTGGTATCGATGAGGCTGCCCTGGTTCGAGATCACCACGCCTGTCGTGCCGACGCCGGCATAGACGGCGGCGGTGCCCGAGACATCGAGCGTGCCGCTATTGGTGATATCCAGCGTCTCGCCCGTGCTGAGCACGATCGGCTGCGTGGAATAGGAATTTAGGGTCGTGGCCGCCATGACGAATACCCCCGCAGGCTCAAGCCAAAAACGCGCGCGATCTCGAAAACACTCAACCGCCAGAGGCAAACGCTCGCGTCCGGCTTACTTAACGGACGCGAAATCGGAATTTCTCGCGGTACAGTTGTTACGATTCCAGAAACAACTCTAGGCGCAATCCTTGGGTCTTTTCAATGGAAATTGCTTAAAAAATGAAATGTGCCGGCCTCACGGATGCCAGACGATCTCCTCCGGCGGCGGGGCGGCGGGGTCGGCGCGGCGCCATGCGCCGTTGGGGACGCTTTCCCCGGTCAGCGTCAGGATGAACCCCCAATGCGCGACCACCAGAACCTCCCGCCAGTCCGGGAGTGCCGCGATCTCGGCGCGGAAGCGCGCGGCGCGGCCGGTGACACTCTCGCGTGTCTCCTCCATCGCCGGCCACCAGATTTCCTCGAGCGTGGAAAAATCATGCGTCGGCCAGGCGCGCGCCAATTCGCTCGCCGGCGTCCCGATATCGCAGGCAAAGGCGAACCGCTCGCGGACCAGGGGCGAGACGATGGCGGGAATGCCGAGGCGGCGGATGATGGGGTCTGCGGTCTGCAAGGCGCGGGTATAGGGCGAGACGATGATGCGGCGGATCGGCTCATCGGCCAACGCCTTCGCCGCCAGCTCGGCTTGTTCATGGCCGAGCGGGGTCAATGGCGCGTCACGAATGCCGGGGTCGCGCCTGGTCGCGGTGAAATGGAGATTGAACAGGCTCTGGCCGTGGCGGAGAAGGATCATGCGCGCGGCAGGAAGCCAACCAGCCGCTCGGCCTCGGCGACGATCGGATCAGCGATCGCCGCCGCCCGCGCCGCCCCCGCGCGGAGCACCGCCTCGATCGCCCCGGGATCGGCGAGCAGGCGGCTCGTCTCAGTGGCGATCGGCGCGAGATGGGCGATCACCAGCGAAGCCAGCGCCTCCTTGAAGGCGCCGAACCCCTTGCCGCCATGCTCGGCGAGCACCGACGCCGCCGGCAGATCGGCGAGTGCCGCGTAGATGCCGACCAGGTTGCGCGCCTCCGGCCGCCCCTCCAGCCCCTTGGGCTCGCTCGGCAACGGCGCCGGATCGGTCTTGGCGCGGCGGATTTTCAGCGCGATGGCGTCGTTGTCATCGGTGAGGTTGATGCGCGATTGCTCGGACGGGTCGGATTTGGACATCTTCTTGCTGCCGTCGCGCAAACTCATCACCCGCGCCGCCGGGCCGAGGATCAGGGGCTCGATCGCGGGGAAGAACTCGGCGCCATAATCATGGTTGAATTTCTGCGCGATGTCGTTGGCGAGTTCGAGATGCTGCTTCTGATCATCGCCGACCGGCACCCTGGTCGCGTGATAGGCGAGAATGTCGGCGGCCATCAGATTGGGATAGACATAGAGCCCGGCCGAGACCGCCTCGCGGTCCTTCCCCGCCTTGTCCTTGAACTGGGTCATCCGGTTGAGCCAGCCGAGCCGGGCGACGCAGTTGAAAATCCACGCGAGCTGCGCATGCGCGCGCACCGCCGATTGATGGAACAGGATGTGGCGCTCGGGATCGATGCCGCAGGCGATCAGGCTCGCCGCCATCTCGCGGGTTTGCGCGGCCAGCACGCGCGGCTCCTGCCAGACGGTGATGGCGTGCAGATCGACGACGCAGAAGAGGCATTCATGCGCCTCCTGCAGCCGCACCCAGTTGCGGACCGCGCCGAGATAATTGCCGAGGGTCGGCACGCCGGAGGGCTGGATGCCGGAGAAGATGCGGGGAAGAGCGGTGTTTTCGGTCATGACCGCTTCTTTTCCGGCCTCTTGCCGACGCGGTCAACCCGGGTTAGGCCTC
Source organism: Pseudomonadota bacterium (assembly GCA_021841985.1). The sequence goes on from JAKCCP010000335.1 coordinate 2,535, forward strand.
TCCGAAACCGAACGCAGGAGAAGAATGGCATGAGCGAGGGGAAGCGTTTCGCGGGCCAGGGCGCGATCATCACCGGGGGAGCCGCGGGGATCGGGCTCGCCGCGGCCACGCGCCTGGCCGCCGAGGGGGCGCGGGTCAGCCTCTGGGATCTGGACGCGGCCGCGCTGGCGGCGGCGAAAAATGCGCTTGGCGGGGAAACCCATACGCTCGCCGTCGATGTCAGCGACGCCGAGGCGGTGATGGCGGCGGCGCAGGCGAGTGCCGCGGCGCTCGGGCGCATCGATGTCCTGGTCGCCAGCGCCGGCGTCTCCGGCCCCAACGTGCCGACCTGGGACTATCCGCTGGACGCCTGGCGGCGGGTGATCGACATCAATCTCCACGGCGTCTTCCATTGCTGCCGCGCCGTGGTGCCGATC
>JAKCCP010000031.1 GCA_021841985.1 Pseudomonadota bacterium
GCTTGCGTGGGGTGGCCGGAAAATCCCCAGGCGTTGAGCATCGTCCGCGGCTGGCGGGCTTCCCAGAACTGCATGAACCAGTTGTGATGGACGCCGGAATCGAGCGACAAAATGGCGTCATCGGGCAGCACCTTGCGGATCGCCGCGACCACCGGCTCGGGGCGGAGCGGCGTCGTGTCGAGGGCGAAATTGGGGCGGACGAAAGCGTCCCATTCCTCCCGCCAATGGCCGATCTCGGCGAGCCATTCGCGCCGCTCGGGCCGCGCGGCGGCGCGCCGTTCGATCTCGGCCAGCATCTGGCGGAGAAACACCCGGGCATCGGCGATGATGCCGAGATCGGCGGGATAGTTGCGGCCGATCTCGCTGACATCGACATCGACATGGATCAGCTTGGTCGCCGGAAAATTCCACGAATACCCTTCCATCCAGGAGGACGCCGAGCGGTCATCGAAACGAGCGCCGATCGCGAGCACGAGATCGGCGTGGCGCCCGGCCTGATTGGCGGGATAGGCGCCGTTGCGGCCGATGAAGCCGAGCGAGAGCGGATGGCTCATCGCCAGACAGCCCATCCCGTTGGGGGACGCGATCACCGGAATGGCAAGACGCTCGGCGAGCGCCGTGAGTTCGCCGGACGCCTCGGCCAAGGTCACGCCATGGCCGATGAAAAGAACCGGCGCGCTTGCCGCCTCCAGCATCGCAGAGGCCCGCTCGACATCCTCGGGCGCGGCGCCGGCGCGGCGCGCGCGTGGCGCCGGGTTCGGCTCGGGGGTGATCTCGGCCTCTTCCTGAAAGACATTGAACGGCACATCGACCTGCACCGGCCCCGGCCTGCCGCCGAGCATGGTGTCCATGGCGAGACGCAGCGTGTGCGGCAGCATATCGACCCGTGTCGGCTGGAAGCTGCGCTTGACCACCGGCCGGCAGACCGAGGGAAAATCGGCTTCCTTGTGGCGATAGAGTTCCTGGAACGGGCCGCGGTTGAATTGCTGGGTCGGGACATCGCCGGTGATCGCGAGGAAGGCCGAGGAATCGGCGAACGCGTTGGCCAGCGCCATGACCAGATTGGCCGAGCCCGGGCCGCAGGAGGTCAGCGTCGCCGCCGGATGGTGTTTGACGCGGAAATAGGCGTCGGCCATGTGGCCGGCGGTCTGCTCATGGCGCGGCGAGATCAGCGTCACCTTGTCCCGCACGCCGTGAAGCGCGTCGAGCATGCCGACATTGCCATGCCCGCAAATGCCGAAAACATGCGAAATCTTCTCGCGGACGAGGAACTCGGCGATCAGATCACCGCCCTTCATGCGTGGCACGGCTGGCCCCTCCCCTTGGATCCGATTATCGGCTCGGACGATCATCCGGCATTATTGGAATGTTTGCAAGATGGTGAGATACGATTAAACTCCGTTGCCCGTGCGAGGACAAAATGGCCCAGAACCGTCCGCTTTTCGATCGTCCCCCCTCCGATCCCGACGCCGCCGCGCCGGCCGAGGAGAAGGCCGAGCGCGGCGGCATCCAGTCGATCGAGCGCGCCTTCGCGATCCTCGAGGAAATCGCCCGCCACCGCGCCGGCATCAGCCTCGCCGAATTGAGCAAGCGGCTCGGCCTCCACAGCTCCACCGCCTTCCATCTCGTGCAGACCATGGTCGGGCTCGGCTATGTGCGCCAGATGCCGGACAGCCGGCGCTACCGCATCGGCCGGCCGGTTTTCGCCCTCGCCAGCGCCTGCCTCGATGATATCGAACTCACCACGCTGGCGACGCCGGTGCTCGAAGCGCTGTCGGCGAGCACCGGCGAGACCGCGCATTTCGGCGTCCGCTCCGGCGGCGGCGAGGTCGTCGTCGTCGCCAAGACGCCGGGCGCCGGCGCCTTCCAGCTCACCGACCGGGTCGGCGTCGTGCGCCCGGCGCATGCGACGGCGCTCGGCAAGGCGCTGCTCGCGGCGCTGCCGCCGGACCGGTTCGAACGCTATCTCGCCCAGGCCAAGCTCACCGCGCTGTCGCCCAAGACGATCACCGACCCGGAATGGCTGCGGCGTGAAATCGAACGTATCCGTGAAGATGGTATTGCATTCGACGATGGCGAATTAGACGCCGAAATCCGCTGCCTCGCCGCCGCGGTGCATGATTTCACCGGCACCGTGATCGGCGCCATCGGCGTCTCCGGCCCGCTCTGGCGGCTCTCGCTCCCGGTCCTCCAGCGCCACAGCGAAAGCGTCAAAAACGCCGCCGCCAGCCTCGCCCGCGCGATCGGCGCGCCGAAATAAGAAAAAATCGTTCTTTTTTATAAAAAAGAACCAAAAAACTTTCTCCCGTTGGGCAGTGCCTGCGGCACCGCCCGCTCCGAGGAAGCCGCCGCTCCGAGAAAACGAGATAAAAGTCTTTTTGCTTCTTTTTCGGAAGTCAAAAGAAGAATTTTACTTATTGTGACCATCATTCTCGCATAGCGCTCTACTGGCGAGATACGCAAAAGTCAGCGCCGGGCCGAGGGTGATGCCGGGGCCGGGATAGGCGCCGTCCATCACCGATTGCATGTCATTGCCCGCGGCATAGAGCCCCCCGATCGGCAAGCCCGCGGCATCGAGCACGCGCCCGCTGGCATCGGTCGCGAGCCCGGCGCTGGTGCCGAGATCGGCGGGATAGAGGATGATCGCGTAAAACGGCGGCGTGGTGAGCGGCGCGAGACAGGGATTGGGGCGCCGTTCGGGATCGCCGAGATGGCGCTGATAGGCATCGTTGCCGCGCCCGAACGCCCGATCCTCGCCGCGCCCGGCATCCTCGTTGAAGCCGGCGATGGTCGCGGCGAGTGCGGCGGGATCGAGGCCGAGTGAGCGCGCGAGCCCCGCGCTATCGCCGGCGGCGGTGAGATAGCCGCGCCGGATCCAGCGCCGCGGGCGGGGGAAAATCGGCGCGATCGGGCCAAGCCCGTAGCGGCGG
>JAKCCP010000050.1 GCA_021841985.1 Pseudomonadota bacterium
GGCTGGAATTGCTACTACAGGCCACCCGGACCAAAAACCATGCGCGCCGGATGGGCACGGTTCGCCTCAATGGCCGCAGGCTTCGTCCTCGCTACCAAGTCAAATGCGTGAATCCCGTAGGCCGTGATGGGCAGGATCTCCGTGGCGCCAGCGCCGCCGGTTGGGTGGGTGTGACGGCAGGGTCTGTCACGACCGCGCGCGCAAAATCAACGACGCCCACCCCATCCCCGCCCAACGCACCTTCCCGAAACATCTGTCGCCACGTCGATAGTTGCCCGCGGCTGATCTCATGGCGCCGGCAGATCGCCGAGACCACCACGCCAGGCTCCAGGCTCGCCAACACGATCGATCGCTTCTCAGCCACCGACCACCGCCGCCGCGCACCACGCGTGATCACTTCAACGCGCTCAATTGGAGCGTTCTTACGAACGTCCCTACGAACCTCGGGAATCAATTCCCGATCAAAAGCCCCAGCCGTCGTAATGCCCTTCATGCCAAGCAAAATCAGCATCCGATCGGCTCAGACAAAGAGAGTCAGCCCCACAGCGGTTACCGAATACAACGGTTCCCGATGGGGTCTGGGGAACCACTTGCATGGCACGAGGATCTTGTTTCAACAAAAGGTGTAGCCATGAAAGCCCTGATCATTCTGAACGACCCACCCTACGGGACCGAGCGCAGTTATAATGGATTACGTCTGGCGCACGCGCTGGCCAAGAACGCGCCCGAAGGGGAGGTGACGGTCTTCCTGATGGCCGATGCGGTGAGCTGCGCCAGGAAAGATCAAAAGACGCCGGACGGCTACTACAACATCGAACGCATGCTCAAACGGGTCGTGACCGGCAATCACGCACTTCTCCTGTGCGGCACCTGCATGGACGCGCGTGGGCTGAGCGATGCCGATCTCATCGCGGGAGCACGACGCAGCACCATGGATGAACTCGCAAAGGCCACCATTGCGGCTGACAAGGTGCTGGTGTTCTGAAAGCCCGAAGATGAGACCGATCTACCTCGACTACAACGCGAGTACGCCCACGGCTTCCGCGGTCGTCGCGGCGATGCAACCCTATTTCCAGGCAAACTTCGGCAACCCGTCAAGCTTGCATTGGGCGGCACGGGAAGCGCGCGAAGCGGTCGAGGCGGCGCGTCGCCAGGTCGCGGCGCTCCTCGGCTGTCACGCCGACGAGGTCGTTTTCACCAGCGGCGGCAGCGAAGCCAACAATCTCGCGCTCAAGGGGATGTTCTTCCGCTGCCAGAAGCAACCCGCCCACCTGATCACCTCGCGGATCGAGCATCCGGCGGTGATCGAGCCCTGCCGATTCCTGGAGCGCCTGGGCGCGCGGGTGACGTATATACCAGTCGATAGGACAGGTCTCGTCGATCCCGACGACATCCGCGGGGCGATCACCAAGGACACCTTTCTGATCAGCATCATGCACGCCAATAACGAGGTCGGCACCATTCAGCCGATCGCCGAGATCGCGGCGATCGCCCACGGGCATGGCATTCCGCTGCATACCGACGCCGCGCAATCGGTCGGAAAAATCTCGACAGACACTGGCGAACTCGGCGTCGATCTTCTCTCGGTCGCGGGACACAAGGTCTATGCTCCCAAGGGGATCGGCGCGCTCTATATTCGTCGCGGGATCGAGATCGAGCCCCTCGTGCATGGCGCCGGGCACGAGGGCGGCCGGCGCGCCGGCACCGAGAGCGCTCTGCTGTCGGTGGTGCTCGGCAAGGCGTGCGATCTGGCCAGGTTCTGGATCGGGATGCCCGCCGTTCGGCGGTTGCGCGATTTGTTCTGGGACAACCTGCGCGCGACATTCGGCCACCATGTCGTGCTCAACGGCCATCCCGAGCATCGTCTGCCCAACACGCTCAATGTCTCCTTCGTCGGCCGCGTGGGCGCCGAAATCCTGGCGCGAATTCCCGCTGTGGCGGCGTCGACCGGCGCCGCCTGCCATTCCGGCGAAATTACGCTCTCCCCGGTTTTGCGAGCCATGGGAATCGCCCCCGAGGCAGGCATGGGCGCGATCCGCTTCAGCCTCGGCCGCGATACGACACGCGAAGATGTCGATGACGTCGTGTCTGAGCTGAGGCGGGTGCTCACATGAGGACGGTGTATGCGCCCGCAGCGATCGGACCGATGGCCTACGCGGCCTGGCGTGCACCCCGCTGGGTGCAACTACGGAGGCGCTCGAGCAGCAGGTAATCCTCGACCTGATGGGTGAACTATTAATTAGTCCATAAGTAAGAGTGCATTCAGGCGGCGTATCTGAGCGATGGCTTTTGCAAGAAAGATCTGATTTTTCGTGCGTCATTTTGCAACGCTCGCATCGCACGGCAAACCTTCCTGGCGAAATCATCCTTGCTGGTCACTGCCATGCGGCCGACGGTGTCGGCCTTCAGATGTTTCCACACCAACTCGTCGGGGTTGCGGTCCGGCGCGTAGGGAGGCAAAAAGAACAGGCGCAATTTCCCATCCAGAGTTTGCACGAAGGCGTTGACTTTCCTGGCACGATGGGCTAAGGCACGGTCAACAATCAAGAATATTTCGCGCTCGGCTCCGCGGATCAGGCGTTTCAGGAAATCGATAAAAACATCGGCGTTGACGCTACCTTTGTCGATGATCATGAACCGCATGTGACCACGCGCGGTGACCGCTGAAATCAGGCTCATGCCGTGACGAGCGCCGGTCGCGTCGACAATGGGCGTGTGGCCTTTTGCCCCCCAAGTGCGTCCCGCGTGATGATCCGAGCGGATGTGCGCGGCATCACAAAAATAGATATCCGCCCCACGCCTCTTGGCCAGAGCCTTGATTCTCGGATAGTCCTTCTCGAGCCATTGCTGGATCCGCGATGGCTCACGCTCGATCGCCCGATGCAAGGGTTTCTGACAGGTGATGCCGACCGGCCAACCGAATTGGCCG
>JAKCCP010000144.1 GCA_021841985.1 Pseudomonadota bacterium
GATATGGCGACAATTGTCGCAAAACGTGGCACCACATTCCAGCAGAAAATCGCCCCGCTCGTTGCGTAACCCATTGAAACGATTCATCTCACAATTCGGGAAACGGGCCCGCACTGTTGAACTTCAGCATGGCAAGGATTGGGCCGCGGCGATGCTCGCCGAATGGCACCTGAAGCGTTTGCTGCGTCATCTCTTGGCCGAGTTTCACGACCATACGGTAACGCCGACGCGCGCGCCGAGGGCGCTCCTGACCACCCTTCCCGGCGAGCACGAGCGCCTGGAAATGCTGATCGCGGCGGAATTCCTGCGGCGTCAGGGATGGCAGGTGAACGACGACCCCGCCGCCACCCGGCTCGCCTTGACGCAACGCGTGCATGAGGAATGGTTCAGTATTGTCGGTCTCTCGATCGCATCCGGGGCGCGATTCGAAGCGATGGCGCGCGGCATCCGCGCGGTCCGTCGCGCCTCATTGAACCCGGCCCTTGGCGTTTTGGTGCTCGGGCCGACATTCACCCAACATCCGGAGATGGTTCACCTGGTCGGCGCCGACGCCGCCGCTCTCGATGTCCGCGAAGCGGCGCGACAGGCACGCGATCTCTGCTCATGGCTGGTTTTCCGAACTTGACACTTACTCAGACTAAAATGATTGACAGCGGCGGGCGGATGAGGCTTCTCCCGGAGAGTCCTGAAAAAATAGGTTGTGTTCACCCTTGTGAAAGCGTTCATCTCTCCAGAGCGGTGGGTTGGTGGGCTCGATCCCGACATGGCGGCGACCCTGATTGCGGTGGCCGCTGACATGTCCCTGATTCTCGACCCCGATGGCGTGATCCGGGACATTGCCTTCGAGAGTAACGGGCTGGCGGATGCGCTCGATCCGGGCGGCTATTGGTCCGGGCGCCGTGTGACCGAGGTGATCGACAGCGAGAGCCGGACGGTCGTCGGCACCCTGCTCGCCGAGGCGTCAGAGCGCGATACCCCCCATTGGCGCCCGGTCAGGTTCCTGGCCCCAGACAAAACCACAATTCCCATCCTGCTCACGCTGGTGAGAGTGAGCAAAACGGGCCGCCTCGTCGGCTTCGGCCGCGATTTGCGAGGAATCACCGAGTTGCAGCAGCGTCTCGTCGACGCGCAGCAGATGATGGAAGAGGAATATGCGCGGCTCCTGCAGATGGAGACGCGTTACCGGATTCTGTTTCAGGTCTCGTCAGAGGCGGTCGTGATGGCGGATGCGACGACGCTCAAAATCCGCGAGGCCAATCCCGCGGCGCGGGTGCTGTTCGACGATCGGGCACGGACCTTGCTTGGTCTCGTCGCCACCGACTTGTTCGACCCGGCGAGCGAGCCGGCGCTCCGCGCCGCCCTGAGCGGCGCCCGCGCCGCCGACGAGGCCGAGCCAATTCGCGCGCGCCTTGCCGATGGCGGGCGGGTGGTCTCGGTCTCGGCGCATCTCTTTCGCCAGGGCGGGCAAAAGCTCTGCCTCGTGCGCATCATTTCGCCGGAGCGCGAACGCCGACCGACGCTGCCACGGGCGGCGCAAACCCGGTTGCTGGCGCTGATCGAGCGCGCGCCCGACGGCTTCGTCGTCACCGATGCCGAGGGCCGCATCCTCGCCGCCAATGTGGCGTTTCTGACAATGGCCCAGATCGCGAGCGAACGCGACGCACGGGGATTGTCGCTCGACAACTGGCTCGGTCAGCCCGGGGTTGCGCTTCGTGTCCTGCTCGCCAATCTCCGCCAGCACGGCACCGTCAAGCTTTTTCCAACCACGCTTCGCGATCAGTTCGGCACCGTCGCCGAGGTGGAGGTGTCCGCCGTCGTCCTTTCGGCCAGCGACGAAACGGGCCCGCCTGAGACGACCACCGGCGATACCAACGAGGATGGCTCGGGCGCCGGGGAGGGGCATGACCAACGGCCCTGCCTTGGCTTTGCCATCCGCAATGTCGGCCGCCGATTAGGCGCCATCGCCCCCGCGAGCACGCCGCCAGGGCGCGCGGTCTTGCGTTCGGTCAACGAACTCACCGAGCTGATTGGCCGTGTTCCGCTCAAGGAGCTGGTGCGCGAGGCGACCGACATCGTCGAGCGCCTGTGCATCGAGGCGGCGCTCGAGATGACTGGCGACAATCGCGCTTCGGCCGCCGAGATTCTCGGCCTCAGCCGGCAGGGCCTCTATACCAAGCTCCGCCGCTATGGCCTCGGCGACCTCACGCCCGAACGCGGAGAGATGTGATGCCGAGCGACGTGCGCCTCGCCCGCCCTTCCCTGCCATCGGTCATCGAGCTTTTGAAGCCGATCACCTGGTTTGCCCCGGTATGGGCGTTCGGCTGCGGCCTGGTCTCTGCCGGCTGGCCATTGGCCGGGCGCTGGCCAGTGATCCTTGCCGGACTGCTGGTGGCCGGTCCCCTCGTGTGTGGCACCAGCCAAGCGGTGAACGACTGGTTTGACCGCGCGGTCGATGCCATTAACGAACCGGAACGGCCGATTCCCTCCGGCCGTGTGCCGCGTCGCTGGGGGCTTTACATCGCGATCGGCTGGACCGGCCTTTCCCTGCTGGTGGCGACCGCGCTCGGTCGCGTCGGCTTTGCCGCCTCGGCGATCGGGCTCGCCTTCGCCTGGGCCTATAGCGCTCCCCCGTTGCGGCTCAAACAAAACGGCTGGTGGGGTAACACCGCCGTCGCCCTCTGTTATGAGGGATTGCCCTGGGTCACCGGGGCCGCGGTGATGATGGGCGGGCTACCCGGCTGGCATATCGCCATCGCCGCCTTCCTCTATAGCGTCGGTGCCCATGGCATCATGACACTAAGCTGAACTTCCGGCGGTCTTTTGTAAGAGGGGCAAAAGTGTGGGTGACGGCTTATTTTTCCTTGCGTCGATCCGGCGTGATGGATTTTATGCGTCACATGCCGCCGCCCGCCCTCCTTTCCG
>JAKCCP010000401.1 GCA_021841985.1 Pseudomonadota bacterium
CGCCCATGCAGCTATGATCCGATGACGCGAAAACCTACGAGATGCTGGCCCGTGGCGAGGCCGGCGGCGTGTTCCAGTTCGAAAGCCAGGGCATGCGCGATGTTCTGCGCCAGATGCGGCCCGACCGTTTCGAGGATCTGATCGCCGCCGTCGCCCTCTATCGCCCCGGCCCGATGGCCAATATCCCGGCCTATTGCCAGAGAAAGCACGGCGAGAAATGGGCGCCGCCGCACCCCGATCTCGCCGATATCCTCGGCGAGACCTACGGGATCATGGTCTATCAGGAGCAGGTGATGCAGATCGCCCAGCTTCTTGCCGGCTACAGCCTCGGCGCCGCCGATCTGCTGCGCCGCGCCATGGGCAAGAAGATCCGCGCCGAGATGGAGGCGCAGCGGCGGATTTTTCTCGAAGGCGCCGCCGCGCGCGGGATCGAGGCCGCCAAGGCCAGCGAGATTTTCGATCTCATGGAAAAATTCGCCGATTACGGCTTCAACAAATCGCACGCGGCGGCCTATGCCCTGGTCGCCTATCAGACCGCCTGGATGCGCGCCAATCACCCGACCGCCTTCATCGCCGCCTGCATGAGTCTCGCCATCAACAATACCGACAAGCTCGCGGCACTCCGCCAGGAGGCGCGGGCGCTCGGCATCGCCGTCCTGGCGCCGGACATCAACCGCTCCGGCGCCGATTTCACGCTGGAGCGCGGCGAGGACGGCAAACTCGCCATCCGCTACGCGCTGGCGGCGGTGAAAAAAGTCGGCGAGGCGGCGATGGCGGCGCTGGTCGCGGCGCGCGGCGGCCGCCCGTTCGCCGATTTCGCCGATTTCGCTGCCCGGATCGACGCCCGCGCGCTCAACCGCATGCAGATCGAGAATCTCGCCAAGGCCGGCGCGTTCGACAGTCTGGAGGATAACCGCGCCCGCGTTTTTGCCAGCGCCGAGACCGTGCTCCGCCGCGCCCAGGCCGCAGCCCAGGAGCGCGACAGCGGCCAGGCGGCGCTGTTCGGCGGCGACGGCCGGCGGGAGGCGCTGCGTCTCGCCGATGTCGCCGCCTGGCCGCCGATGGAGCGGCTCGGCTATGAGGCGGAGGCGGTCGGGTTTCACATCACCGCCCATCCGCTCGATGCCTATGCCGGGGCGCTGCGGCGGCTCGGGGTCATCGCGAGCAGCGCGATCGCCGCCCGCGCCGCCGCCGGGATCGGCCGCGTGCGGCTCGCCGGGACGCTGATCAGCGTCAAGGAGCGCCCGACCCGCACGGGGAGCCGCATGGCCTGGGCGCGGCTCTCCGATGCCGGCGGATCGTTCGAGATCACGCTGTTCAGCGAGACCCTCGCCCGCGCCCGCGATCTGCTGCAACCCGGGGCGAGCCTGCTCGCCAGCGTCGATCTCCGCCTCGAGGGCGAAAATCTTCGCCTCACCGCGCACGAGATCTCCGCCCTCGATGCCGCCGCGGCGGCGGTCGCGAGCGGCATTCGGGTCTGGCTCCGCGATGGCGGGGGATTGCCCGATATCCGCGACCTCCTGGCGCGCGAGCGCGGCGGCAAGGGCCGGGTGCGGCTGGTGCCGCGCTTGCCGGAGACCGAGCAGGAGGTCGAGATCGTGCTGCCGGGCGGGTTCCACGTGACCCCGGTTTTGGCGCAGGCGCTGACGCTGCTCCCCAGCGTCGAGCGCGTCGAGGAGGTCTGACGCCGCCTCAGCCGCGAGGGGGGCGCAGCATCGCCTCGATGCGCGGCAGGGCGGCGGCGAGGGCCTCGCGTTCGATCGCGCGGTATTCGGCGACCACCGCCGCCCCGGTCGCGGTCAGTGTCGCGCCGCCGCCGCCGGCGCCGCCGGTCGCGGTGCTGACCACGGCGGTGCCGAGGGCTTTGTTCAGCGCCTCCACCAGATCCCAGGCGCGGCGATAGGACATGCGCAACTCCCGCCCCGCCGCCGAAATCGAGCCGTGGCGTTCGATCGCCTCCAACAGCGCGACCTTGCCCGGCCCGATCCGCGCCCCCGTGGCGAGATCGACCCGGATGGTCAGGCGGTTGGCGGGCAGCGGTTTTTCCTGGCGAGCGATGCGCGGCATGACGGGAAATCTAATCACACTCGCCGGGCGCGCGAAAGAGCGGCGCTGGCGCGTGACGTCGCGCGGGTCTATGTGAAGAAGAACGGTTCTTGCGAGGAGGAACGCGATGCTCAACCCCATCTCCCCCCTGTCGCTCAAGGATGCGAGCCTGTTCCGGCAGCAGAATTACGTCGGCGGCCAATGGATCGGCGCCGCTTCGGGGCGGACGGTCGCGGTGCGCAACCCGGCCAATGGCGAGGTCATCGGCGAGGTGCCGGCGCTGGGCGCGGCCGAGACCAGGGCCGCGATCGAGGCCGCTTATGCCGCCTATCCCGCCTGGCGCGCGCTCACCGCGAAAGAGCGCGCGGCGATTTTGCGCCGGCTCAATGATCTGATGCTCGCCAACGCCGACGATCTCGCGGTGATCATGACCGCCGAGCAGGGGAAGCCTCTGGCCGAAGCGAAGGGCGAGATCGCTTACGCCGCGAGCTTCATCGAATGGTTCGCCGAGGAGGGCAAGCGCGTCTATGGCGACACCATTCCGCAAAACGCCAAGGGACGGCGGATCATCGTGCAAAAGGAGCCGATCGGTGTCTTCGCCGCAATCACGCCGTGGAATTTTCCCGCAGCGATGATCACCCGCAAGGCCGGGCCGGGCTGGGCCGCGGGCTGCACCGGCGTCATCCGCCCGGCGAGCCAGACGCCGTTCTCCGCGCTCGCCATCGCCGTCCTCGCCGAGCGCGCCGGCATGCCGGCCGGCGTCTGCAACGTCATCACCGGGCCATCGGGCGAGATGGGCGCGGAACTGACCAGCAATCCGCTGGTGCGCAAGCTCTCCTTCACCGGCTCGACCGAGATCGGCGCGAGGCTGCTCG
>JAKCCP010000390.1 GCA_021841985.1 Pseudomonadota bacterium
TCTGCGATCCCGCAGCCGACCACCCTGACCCCGTGCCCGGTCGCTCCGACCCGCAAGACCGCGAGCAAGACCGTGAAGAAAGCCAGCGCCACGCCCTGAATAACGTGTCCATGTCTTACGTCTGCGTCCCATCGCCGCCATAGACGAAAGCGACCTCGCGCAGGCAGAGCGACAGACGCCGCCGGTCGTGGCTCCCCGCCTCGTCCTCGGCGGGGCAACCGCTGGCGAGGCTGTGCACCTCGACCGTTTCGGCCCGCACCGGCGCCGCCGCCGCGGCGAGCGAGACCAGCCATTCGCCCGAAGCTGCGTCGCGGCGCACCGCGACGCTCGCCGGACGATAGCCGAGCAGACCGGCGACCTGCGGCTCGGCCGCGCCATAGACCGCGCCGATGCGCAGCCGCACCTCGGCCACCGGACGGCGGTGGTCGGGATTGACGATCAGCCCGGCGCTCTCCATCCAACGAAACGGCGCGGCGCCGGCTTCCTCGAGCGGATACCAGCCGCGCAGCAAAAGCGGTGAATCGAGCGCCAGCGTGGTGACGCGCGCCGGCGCGCTTCCGCTTTCGCCCTCCTCCCTTGCCTCCTCCTCCCTTTCGCCGCCCCTCTCCTCGCCCTCGCCGCCCGGCGCACCCCGGCCGGCGAGCAGAAATCCCGCGAGGGCTTCGAGCAGCAGGTCGATGGCGTCCCCCTCCGCTGGGCGGCGGCTGGCAAAGGCGGCGAGCAGGGCCAGGCGCTCGCCCGCGGCTGGCCCGCATGGCTCGGCGCGGCGGATATCGGCGAGCGTCGGCGGCGCCAGGCCGAGAACGGCAAACAGATCAAAAAGATCGAAGCGGTCATCGAGCGTGGCGTTGAGCAGACGCGCCACGGCACCGATCAGATAGCGCAGCGCCGCGCTCATCGCATCACCGAGAAAGGCGCCCGCCTCGTCGCAATGGATGATCTCGATGATCCGCGCGAGGCGGCGCGCCGGCGGGGCGAACTGGCGCGATTCGGCGGCGGCGCGGGGATCGATGGGGCGACCGAGAAAGGCATGGAAAGCACGCCCTAACCCGTCGAGCGCATCGGCGGCCGCGAGGGCCGCCAGCAGCTCGCCGAGCAGGGGCTCGGCGGATTTGAGATCGGCCCAGTGCAGGCGTTCGAGATTGTCGGAGACGATCTCGGAAAGCGCCTCGACAAGCTCGGCCCGCGCGCCGGCCTCAAGGGTCGCAAGCGCTGGCCGCTCGGCCGCGAGAAAAGCCGCGACCGTGCTCTTGAGCGTCTCCCAATCAAGCTTTGCCGCGCGCAGGCGCCGCACCAGCTGCATCGCGTCGCGCCAGCCGGCATGGAGGTCAACGGGTTCCGGGGCCTCCGTCATCGCCAGTCCACCGGCGCGCAGGATGGCGGCGGCGCTATCGGCCCAGCTCCAGCGGTAATAGGGCCGGCGCGGTCGCGCCTCCTGGAGCAGGTGCTCGGCCGCCGCGATCAGCGCGTTCTCGCTCACCTCGTCCAGCACCACCGCCTCGGCGGCGACGAGTTCGGCCGCCGGCACGGCGCGGTTGGTGATCAGTGGCACGCCGAGGGCGGCGAATTCGATCACGGGAAGGCCAAAACCTTCCGCAGAAGAAACGTAAATCGCAAGATCGGTCTCGACAAGCAGGGCGCGGAGCGCGGCATCGCTCGCATTCTCGACATGGCGCACCGCGCCATGGGCGAAGATTGCCGCGATCGCCGTCCGCATGCCCTCATCGACCCAGCCCCAGCTTCCAATCATCACGCACTCAAGATCGCGATGGCGCGTGGCGAGGCTTTGGAGCGCGCCGGCGACGAGGAGGGGGAATTTGCGCGGTTCAATGGTGCCGAGCACGGTGATCCGGCGGCGCCTTTTCCCAATAGTCGGGCGCGGCGGGGCGGCCCGGCTCGGGGCGAGATCGCCGCCGAAGGGGACGAAATGCACATCGGCGGCCGGGCGGTTGAAATAGCGCGCGACCTTGCGCCCAAGTTCCGGCGTCGCGACCAGATAGCCGCCGGCGACGCTCAGGGCCTCGAACAAAAACACATAGTCGCTGGCGTGCCGCCAATTGAGCTGGGGAAACAGCTCGGGCTTTTCGAAGAGCAGGAAATCATGGATGAAATGCAGCACCTTGTGGCGATAAGCCGCTGGGCAGCCGATATAGAAGCGGGCGCGCTCGGCATTGCCGAAGGCCTCGAGATTGATGATGCGCCGGGCGCGGCGGAAGAAGCGGGCGCTCTCGATGACCGCGAGCGGCTGGGCGGCGATCAGCTTGATGAGCAGCGTCTCCGCCGGGTGCGCCGGCCCGGGGGGACACGCCTGCCCAGGGGTCTCGGACAGGCGGAGCGCGTCGCGGCGGCTGGCGCTCGGCGCCTCGAAATAGCGGCAGCAGAGCCCGACCACCGCCGGATCAAGAACCGCCACGTGGCCGGCATCGACCACCCGGAACGGCAGGATGCGCTCTTGCGGAAAATGCGCGAGGCTCCGGATCAATACCCGCTGCACCCCGGTGCGGAGCGGCTCGGCGGTGAATTGCGAGATATCGACATAGACCGCATCGAATATCACCGGCCGATTTCCCCTGGCGTTGGTCTTCAGGCCGCGAGCGCCGGACAGAGCGCGCGGAGCCGCTTCGCGTACTGGTCCATGCCAAGCCGCCCGGCGAGGGCGCCGGTCTCTCGCGCCGGCGGCGGCGCCGCGAGCAGGCCGCGCACCGCCTCGGCGATGTGGAGCGGGGAAAAACTATTGGGCACCGCGGCGCAATGCCCGGCAACCTCCATTCCCTCGGCCAGCTCCTCGGTGGTGATCAGCGGCACGTCACAGGAAACGGCATCGGCGACCGGGCCGGAAACCTGGCCGAACAGCGGGTAGCGGAGCTGCATCACGATATCGGCGCCAGCCAGCGCCTCAAGATAGCGCTGGCGCGAG
>JAKCCP010000305.1 GCA_021841985.1 Pseudomonadota bacterium
CTCCGACAAAATCCAGTTCGAAAAAAACGATGACAGCGTCGTCGTGATCATCGGTTCGGGGGCTGGCGGCGGCACGCTCGCCAACGAACTCGCGCAGCAAGGCATCAAAGTCGTGTTGTTGGAAGCCGGTGATTGGCACACGCAGACCGATTTCATCGCCGATGAATGGCCCTCGTTTACGCAGCTTGCTTGGCTTGATCCGCGAACGACATCGGGCACCTGGCGTGTGGCCAAGGATTTTCCCACACTTCCGGCGTGGGTGTGCAAGACCGTCGGCGGCACCACGGTGCATTGGGCGGGAGCGAGCCTGCGCATTCAGCCGCATGAATTCCAGACCCGCACCGTCTATGGCGATATTCCCGGCGCCAATCTCTTGGATTGGCCAATAACGCGCACCGATCTCGACCCGTTTTATGATCTCGCCGAGAAAAAAATGGGTGTGACACGCACCAATGGCATCCCCGGGCTTCCCGGCAATAATAATTTCAAGGTTCTTTATAACGGCGCGAGCAAGCTCGGCTATAAGGAAGTGAGCACCGGCAGGATGGCGATCAACTCTGAGCCGCGTGATGGCCGAACCCATTGCTACCAACGCGGCTTTTGCTTCCAAGGATGCCGGACGGGGGCGAAATGGTCGACGCTTTACACGGAGATTCCAAGAGCCTTGGCAACCGGCCAATGCGAGGTGCGTGCCAAGGCCCAGGTGGTGCGGATCGAGCATGACGCGCAAGGCAAGGCCGCCGCCGTTCTTTATGTCGATGGCGAGGGCAATCTGCAGCGCCAGCGCGCGCGCGTCGTCGCGCTTGCCGCGAACTCGATCGAGACCCCGCGCCTTCTCCTGCTCTCCGCGTCCGCCATGTTCCCCGACGGTCTCGCCAACAGCTCTGGTCAGGTCGGGCGAAATTACATGCGCCACCTCACCGCCTCGGTTTATGCGACCTTTCCCAACCGCGTCGAAATGTTCAAGGGCACGACGATGGCCGGCATCGTTGGCGACGAGGCGCGGCTCGATCCCAAGCGCGGCTTCGTCGGCGGCTATCACATGGAGACGATTTCGCTCGGGCTTCCCTTCTATGCCGCGTTTCTCGACCCTGGCGCGTGGGGGCGCGCGTTTACCAACGCGCTCGATCAATACGCCAATACCGCCGGGATGTGGATCGTCGGCGAGGACATGCCACGCGAGACCAATCGCGTCACACTCAATGACACGACGAAAGACCAATTCGGCCTTGCGGTTCCCAATGTGCATTACGATGATCATCCGAACGACGTCGCGATGCGCGACCATGCCTTCGCGCAAGGGACGGCGGTGTATCAGGCGGCGGGTGCCAAGGACGTCTATCTCGTGCCGCCCTATCCCTCCACCCATAACCTCGGCACCTGTCGGATGAGCGACAAATCACGTGACGGCGTGTGCAATAAATTTGGCCAGACCCACGACGTCAAAAATCTTTTCATCTCCGACGGATCGCAATTCACCACGGGGGCCGCGGAAAACCCGACCTTGACGATCGTGACCCTTGCCATACGTCAAAGCCGCTTCATCGCCGAACAGATGAAGCAGGGGGCGATATGAGCGGCTAGGCTCTCGGCGGCGCGCTGGCCGATTGTCGCAAGGCAAGAGGCCGGCGTGCACGAGCGGCGTCTCGCCCGCAAAACGACCTAACCCTGGACGTAACCCTGGGAGACCACCGAGCGATGTGCAAAATATATGCCTCCTCCGATCCCATTCTCTATGAATCGCGGACCCGTTCGGTGCGGATTCATGGGGTTGTGACGACGCTCCGGCTCGAAAACATGTTCTGGCAGGTCATCCAAGAAATTGCCAATAACGAACATATGACGACGAGCCACTTCATTGAAAAACTCTATGATGAGCTGGCCGAAGAGCGTGGAGAAATTACTAATTTCAGCTCATTTCTTCGAGTTTGCTGCCTCATTTACATGCAGAACGTAAAACCGTTCCAGAACGAAGCGACATCGCAGCGGGCAATCGGCGGGATCATCGCCGATCGTGGCGCGAGCGCCTCGGTGCTGCCGCTCCGCTGACGGCGCGCCGCCATTGCCTTTGCCACACGCTGCGGGCAGCGTGTGGCAGGCATGAGACTGTTCACCTCTCGGCGGAAGCCATCGGCGATCTGACACAGAGGAAAGCGAACATGCCCGGCGGGTTGTCCAGACCCGAGTTTAACAGCCAGTTCTCAAAACTTTGTGAGAATCAGTGAGTTACGGGCGTGCGGCGGGGCCTTAGCACCACGTTTGCCCGGAGAAGGATGATTAGGGGGATGGCTGGGGAGCGGCGTCGCGGATGTTCGGCGGCGGTGCCACGCCAACGGCTTGGAACGCTTTGCCGGCAACGCCGGTCGCAGGGGGTCGCAGGATGACCCCAGTTAAACAGCGTGTTTTCCTAAGCAATTGAATAGACGTGCGAAATCGGGCGCAGATCTGGACTGTGGCACTACAGGACGGATTGAATGGCGGATCAGGCTGCGGCTTGCTGCGGGGTCTGAAGACGGGGCGGCAGTGTGATGCGGGCGGCCTTGAAGGCTGTGGCCGCGGCGACGCCGGCTTCGGTGCGGACCTGCCAGCGCTTGCCGTTCTGGCTGATTTCGCCGTGCTGCAGCCGGTCGAGATCGCGCAGGAGATCGGCCCATTCGACGCGCTTGCCGGCCTGGTGGAGTCTTTCGTCGAGCGCCTGGTGCAGGATCAGGGCGAGGAAAGAGCAGAACACATGGCCGCGGATGGCGGCGTCGGAGGAATGGTAGATTGGCCGGGTGCGCATCGTCGCCTTCGCGACACGGAACAACCGTTCGACATTCTGCAGGTCCCGGTAGCGGAGCACCGCCTGCAGCGGTGAAATCCGGGCGTTGGAGCGCAGCACGAAGACGCCGTCGAAGCGGGCTTCCTCGGCGAG
>JAKCCP010000274.1 GCA_021841985.1 Pseudomonadota bacterium
ATCAATCCGCAACAAATTTTTTGATTTTTATCAATGAGTTGGCACTTGATCGGACGGCATTCGCGCTCCCACCGCCGCCGTCCGGAAGCGGACCGTCACAAAAAACATCCCGTCGCAAACATCCCAACCGCCTCACATCTCGCCCCGGCGTGGCGGCAGCCGCGATTCCGTGCCATAAACCGCGTCGTTTCCCGCAATGAGCCGACGATGACCCCGCTGCCCTCGCCGCAACAATTGCGCTATCTCCTGGCGCTCGCCGAGCATCAGCATTTCGGCCGCGCGGCCCAGGCCTGCGCGGTGACGCAATCGACGCTGTCCGCCGGCATCCTGATGCTGGAGCATCAGTTGGATGCCGAGATCCTCGACCGCGGCATGGGCAAGCGGGTGGTGTTCACGACCCTCGGGCGCGAACTCGTCGAGCGGGCGCGGGCCGCGATGGCGGCGCTGCAGGGCGTCGTGGAGGCGGCGGTCTCGGCGCATGCGCCGATGCGCGGGCCGCTTCGTCTCGGCATCATCCCGACCATCAGCCCCTTCCTCCTGCCGCGGCTGATGCCGCAGCTCCGGGCCACGTTCCCGCATCTCCGCCTCTTCCTCCGCGAGGACACCACGCTCCGCCTCATCGAGCGTCTCCGCGACGCGCGGCTCGACGTGCTGATCCTGGCGCTGCCTTGCGATTGCGCCGGGGCGGAGGTTCTTCCCGTGGCGCGCGACCGGTTTCTGGTCGCCCTGCCGCCCGGGCACCTGCTCGCCACCCGCGCCGAGGTGCCGGCCGCCGCCCTGGCCGCCGAATCGCTCCTCCTCCTCGAGGACGGGCATTGTCTGCGCGATCAGGCGCTCGCCGCCTGTGGCCTGCTGGCCGCGTCGGACGGCGACCACGAGGCCGATTTCGCCGCGACCAGCCTCCATACCCTGGTGCAGATGGTGGCCGGCGGGCTCGGCCTCACGCTGCTGCCCGAACTCGCCGTCGCCGGCGGGGTCACGGCGGGGGCGGAGCTGGTGCTGCGCCCGCTCGGCGGCGAGGGCGCGTGGCGCACGATCGGGCTCGCCTGGCGCGAAGGCGCCTCGCGCGGGGCCGATTACCGGGCGCTGGCGCCGGTGATCGCGGCGGCGCTTTCGGGGGTCTTGCCGACGTAGAGCGCCCGCCCCGCCCCGGCCCCGCTCCACGCCATCGCCGCCCCGATCGCGGTGATCCAGACCGCGACCAGGGTCCAGCCGCCGGTCGCGCTGTGCAACAACCCGGCGAGCAGCGGCCCGAGCGAGGCGAGAAGATACCCCACCCCTTGCGCCATCGCCGAAAGCTGCGCCGCGACCAGGGCATCGCGGGCACGCAGCACGATCAGCATCAGGGCGACGCCGAACAGCCCGCCCTGGCTCAGCCCGAGCAGGCACGCGGCAAGCCAGAGCACGCCCGGCGGCGCGAACAGGCAGGCGAGCAGAGAGGCGACCGCGAGCGCCGAGAAAAGCACCGCGACGCCGCGCTGGTCGCGGCCGCGCGCGGCGAGGCTGGGCGCGATCAGCGAGGTCACCGCCTGGCCGAGAATGGAGAGCGAGAGCAGATAGCCGGCCGCCTGCGGGCTCAGCCCGCGATCGCGCAAGATCGGCGCGAGCCAGCCGAACACCAGATAGGCGAGCGCCGATTGCAGCCCCATGAACAGGGTCACCTGCCAGGCGAGGCGATCGCGCCAGAGCGAGCGCGGCCGGGCGATATGGCGCACCACCTCGCCCCGCCGTGGCAGCAAAGCGGCCCAGAGAACGAGGGTGAGCAGCGCCGGCAGTCCCCAGGCGGCGAGCGCGAGCGACCAGGAACCGCCGAGCCGGCGCTGCAGCGGCACTATCGTCCCTGCCGACAAGGCGGCGCCGAGGCACAGCGACATGGTGAAAAGCCCGGTCATCAGGGCCGCGCGGCCCTGGAAATCACGCTTCATCAGCGCCGGCGCCAGCACATTGATCGCGGCGATGCCGAGACAGGCGAGAATCTGCGCGGCAAACAGCGCCGGCGCGCTGGCGACGGCGCGCAGCACGGTGCCGAGCGCAAGCGCCGCGAGCATCAGCAGCACCGTGCGCTCGGCCCCGATCCGGCGGCTGAATGCCGGCGCCAGCGGGCTGAAGAGGCCAAAGCAAAGCGAGGGGAGGGTGGTCAGCACGCTTGCCGCCAGCGGCGAAAGCCCGGTCGCGCGCACCGCCTCGGGCAGCACCGGGCCGAGACTCGCGATCGGGATGCGGAGATTGAAGCCGATCAACACCAGGCTCGCGCCGAGCAGGAAGCGGCGCGGCGGCGTGAGATCGCCCCCGTCCTCGGCGCCCCCGTCTTCGGCGCCCCCGTCTTCGGCGCCCCCGTCTTCGGCGCCCCCGTCTTCGGCGCGGCGCATCACCTCGGCCGCGCTCAGGCGAAAAATGCGGCGATGACGGCGGGATCGACCTCGGCGAGGGTCGCCGGGCGCCAGCGCGGGGCGCGGTCCTTGTCCACCACCATGGCGCGCACGCCTTCATGGAAATCGGGGTGGCGGGTGATCCGACGGGTCAGCGCCAATTCCTGCGCGAGGCAGGCGGACAAGGTCCGCGTCGCCCCTCGCCGGAGCAGGGCGAAGGACCAGGCGAGCGCCGAGGGCGAGCGGGTGCGAAGGGTCGCCAGCGTCTCGTCGGCGAACGCCGTCTCCGCCGCCGCCAGCGCGGCGAAGATCCCGGAGACGGAGGCTTCGCCGAAACACCGATCGATCAGCGCCCGGTGCGGCGCGAGGCCGAAAGGCGGCAGCGGCGCCGCGAACCCGGCGACGACGGCGGGACCATCGGCGATGATCGCGTGCGTGAGATCGGTGACGCGGTCGCGGGGCACGAAATGGGTGGCAAGACCGGCGTGGACGGCATCCGCCCCGCGCAGCTCGGCGCCGGTGAGCGCGAGATACATCCCG
>JAKCCP010000371.1 GCA_021841985.1 Pseudomonadota bacterium
CGGCAAAACCTCCGGCCATTGGGCGGCAGGCGGCGGCGTCGGCACGTTCAGCGCCGTCAACGCCGATGAGCACGACCCGAGCGGCGCGCCGATCCTCGAGGTCTATCGCGGCCGCACCCGGCGCGAGCGGCATGAGGAGCTGGTCGGCTACGCGATTCGCGGCGGCATCCACCAGGCCCGCGAGGCGCATGAGCTGGCCGGCGGCGCCGGGCGGATCCACGCCAATATCCTCTGGGAGATGGCCAGCGCCGAGCGGGTCATCACCGGCGTTCTGGAGGGCGCGCGAGGGCTGATCCACGGCATCACCTGCGGCGCCGGCATGCCCTATCGCCTGTCCGACATCGCCGCCCGATTCGGGGTCTATTACTACCCGATCGTCTCCTCCGCCCGCGCCTTCAACGCCCTCTGGCGGCGCGCCTACAACAAGGCGGCGGAGCTGCTCGGCGGCGTCGTCTATGAGGATCCGTGGCGCGCCGGTGGCCATAACGGGCTCTCCAACAGCGAGGATCCGAGCCGGCCGGAGGATCCCTATCCGCGGGTCGTGGCGCTGCGCAAGCTGATGCGGAGTTTCGGCCTCGGCGAGACGCCGATCATCATGGCCGGCGGCGTCTGGTGGCTCGATGAATGGCGGGACTGGATCGACAATCCCGAACTCGGCCCGATCGCCTTTCAGTTCGGCACCCGCCCGATGCTGACGCGCGAAAGCCCGATCAGCGAGGTCTGGAAAAAGAAGCTTCTGACGCTGGCGGAGGGGGACGTTTTTCTCAATCATTTCAGCCCCACCGGATTCTATTCCAGCGCCGTCAACAACGCCTTCATCCGCGAACTGCGCGAACGCAACGAACGCCAGGTCGCCTACACCACCGAGCCGGTCGGCGAGCATGTCGCGGAATACGGCGTCGGGCCGCGCCGGCGCAGCGTCTACCTGACCCCGCCCGATCTCGCCCGCGCCCATGAATGGGAGCGCGAAGGGTTCATCGAGGCGTTGCGCACGCCGGATAACACGCTGATTTTCGTCACCCCCGAACAAACGCGCGAGATCACCGCCGATCAGATCGCCTGCATGGGGTGCTTGAGCCAGTGCCGGTTTTCCAACTGGAGCGAACACGAGCCGGACCACAGCACCGGCAAAAAGGCCGATCCGCGCAGCTTCTGCATCCAGAAGACGCTGCAAGCCATCGCCCATCACCGCGACGATCCGAACTCGGTCGAAACCAACCTGATGTTCAGCGGCCATAACGGTTTCCGCTTCGCGACCGACCCGTTCTATTCCAACGGCTTCATCCCGACGGTGAAGGAGCTGGTGGCGCGGATTCTGACCGGCCGCTGACGTCCGTTCGTAAACGCTACGCCGGCGGCCACCCGGCGGCGGTTTCGCCGGCCTTGATTGAGCCGGCCTTGATTCAGCCGGGCAGAAAACGAAGCAGGGCGAAGCCGAAAATGATGCCGAGCGCCAACGCGCCGGTGACGAGGCCGAGGCGGCGGTCGATGAAATCGCGCGCATGATCGCCGAAATGGCGCAGAAGGGCCGCGACGGCAAAGAACCGTGCCCCCCGCGTCGCCAAACTCGCCGCCATGAACAGCGGAAAATCGAACCGCGCGGCGCCCGAGGCGATCGTCACCAGCTTGTAGGGGATCGGCGTCAGCCCCTTGATCAGGATGACCGCGAGACCCCATTGCGCATAAGCGGCACGAAACCGCGCGAAACCGGGCTCGAGATGATAAAGCGCGAGGATCGGCGTCGCGAGCTTGTCGAACAGGGCATAGCCGATGGCGTAACCGAGGGCGCCGCCGGCGACGCTGGCGAGTGTCGCGATCGCGGCGAGGCGAAAGGCGGCGCGTGGCCGCGCGATGATCATCGGGATCAGCAGGGCGTCGGGCGGGATCGGAAAAACGCTGGCCTCCGCGAAGGCGATCAGCGCCAGCCACCACGCGGCGCGTGGGGTTGCCGCGAGCGCCAGGATCCGGCGATAAAAGCGGCGCATCATGCGGGAGGGCTCACCTCGTCCTCGCCCAGCATGGCCTCGCGGAGCGCCGCGCGCAGCTCCGGCGGCGCCGTCCGCGCCAGCGCGTGGCAGAGGCGGCGCAGGCGCCGGCGCGAATCGTATAATTGGTCGAGCAGGCCCAGCACCACCGGCAGCGCCTCTTCCTGAATCCGGTAGTCATGCCGCAAGGCGCGGATCAGATGCAGCCGGGCGATGTCGATCTCATCGAACACCCAGCCCCCACCCCCTTCTCTCGGGCGCACCCAGCCTTGCGCGATCCAATGCTCGATCGTGACCCGGTCGAGACCGGCCTCGTTCGCGATCAGAATGTCGAGGGTGATCATGCCGCGTCCTCCAGCCCCGCTCTCGGATCCCAGACCGGCGGGTTTTCGCGGCTCCGCAGAAACGCCGCGAGTGCCTCGTCCGGTGGCCCCAGCATCACAAGCAAGCTGACATAGGCGTCTCCCGCCTTCTGCCCGGCGGTGGCGGGCACGCCCTTGCCGCGGAGGCGAAGCTTGGTGCCGGTGTCCGAGCCGGGGGGAATGGTCAGCGTCACCCGGCCATCGAGGGTCGCAACCGGGACGCGCGCCCCGAGCATCGCCTCGCTGACGCTGACCGGGAGATCGAAATGGATATCGCGGCCGACGCGGCGAAACCGCTCGTGCGGCATGACGGTGACCTCGATGAGCGCATCCCCGGGCGGCTCGCCGGCGCCGCCCTTGCCACGCAGGCGGAGACTCTGGCCGCTTTCGAGGCCCGGCGGAATCCGCACATCGAGGCTTTCGCCATCGGGCAGGGTGAGACGTTGGGTGCTGCCGCGCACCGCGTCCAGGAACGGGACGGTGAGGGCATAATGCCGGTCCGCGCCGCGCCGCCGGCCGCGCCCCTGGCCGCGCCCTTGGCCGCCTCCCTGG
>JAKCCP010000300.1 GCA_021841985.1 Pseudomonadota bacterium
GGCGATTTCCGCCTGAAGGAAGACGGGAGAAAAGTTCTTTTTTAAAAAAAAGAACCAAAAAACTTTTATCTGTTAGACAGCGCCGCAGGCGCTGTCCCATGAGGAAAGTCTTTTTGCTTCTTTTTCTTCAGAAAAAGAAGGATTTTTCGTCTTTTCTACTGGCTCGCCCAGACGATTCGGTGCAGCCAGGTGATTTCGACCAGTTCAAAACTGTAATCGGGGTGCGCCGGGTTGAGGCTTTTCAGCTCGACCCGGCGGGCCGAGCGGCGGGCGAGCTGCTTGGCCATCACCTCGCCGCGCATCGTCCGCACCACCACCCGGTCGCCGCGCCTGACCGGCGCGTTCGGCGAGACGATGACGACATCGCCGTCGCGAAACACCGGCTCCATCGATTCGCCGCTGATCTCCAGCGCATAGGCGTGCGGATCGGCGACCTCGGGCAGGCTCACCTCGTCCCAGCCGCCGCCGACCGGATAGCCGCCATCGTCGAAAAACCCCTCCCCGCCGGCTTGCGCGAAGCCGATCAAAGGCACCCTCCGGGTCAGCGGCCGCGATGAGGCGAGCGCCCGCGCGCCGGTGACGAGGGCGGTGAAATCCTCGAGCCCGGCGCCGGTCGCGAGCAACACCTTGGCCAGACTCTCGGTGCTCGGCCAGCGCGCGCGGCCATCCGGCATCCGCCGCTTGGACTGGTTGAAGGTGGTGGGATCGAGCCCGGCGCGGCGCGCGAGGCCGGAGGCGGAAAGCCCCTGTTCGGCGGCGAGCGTATCGAGCGCGCGCCAGATATCTTCGTGTTTCATGTCGCCCTGGCCGGTTGCGAGGTGGGTTGCCGATGATCCGGTCGAAGATCAGTGTGCAAGGAATTGAGTCCGAAGGGAATAGGAAATTTTACCTGATTACCCTTGCAGCGGGTCACGATTCGTGGTTTTTCTATCGCCGATAGTTCTTATTTTGTTCTTAATGCCCCCACCTCTCGCCCCCACCTCTCGCCGCAAATCAGGAGCCCGACGCCATGGCCAGCACCGCCCGCATGACCCGCAGCCCCCAAGCTTTCCCGACGCCCGCCAGAGCCCCGGCGACAACCCCCTTCCGCAGCGCCGAGGAGGCTTGGCTATGGACCATGGCGGCGCTCGTCGCTAGGCGCGACGGCGCCCGGGTGCGCGCCGGAGTAGGCCGCGTCAAGCGCCCCTGCGAGCCCGACGACGTGGTCAAATGCCTCGATACCCTCTATCGCCGCCGCCGCATCGACCTCGTCCACGCCCGCATCCTGCGCATCTGGGGCGAACGCCAGGCGGCGCCGAGCCCCGGCTTCGCCAGCGAGCGCGGCGATTGGCGGCTGTGGCGCGAGGCGCTGGAGCGGCTGGAGTGGCTGCTCCGCGTCAAGGGCATCGTCGCGTGATCTCCAGTTTGCGGCATACATGGCAGGGGTATGACAAAATGTTTAGGAAAATAGTCTTGACGTGGCGCAACTGACGGTTTAAATAGCACTCATCAACGGGTGAACTACGCTCGTTGGTTCCTCCTTCTTCCCAACCTGAAGGGCCGCACCTCCCCCCGGTGCGGCCCTTTCCTTGTACGCGCAAAGGAAACCGCCATGGCGCTCGCCACCCGCAACCTCTCGGTGCTGTCCTACGCTCAAGGTTTCACCCTCTGGCACTACAAGGCCGGCAGCGACCGGTTGGATGACGTGACCGCCCCCGGCTTCTTCCGCGACGCCAACGACCTCCTCGCCCCCGGCGACATGATGATGGTCTCGGCGCAAGACGGCGGCCAGATCCTCACCGTCGCCCACGGCGCCAATTATCCGACCCTCACGCCGCTGCGGTGAGAAGTAGATAAAAATTTATATAACGGTGTGCTTGACATTATCAAATTGCTATCCAACGATCATGCCCAAATAAAAAGCGATCCGAACGGGAGCTACCATGAGGCTTTGGTGGGTGACCCTGGCAGTAGCGGGGATGATTGTGACTTGCATGCCACCTTCAGCCGCAGTGGCGGACGAGCTTCGCAGCGCGTTAGACGCCAGCCTAGCGGCAGAGGATTTGCCGCAATTGGTGTCTATCATTCGGAATCACAAAGACCCCGGCGACCAGGCAGAAATTACAGATTGGCTCAAGGAAAAGGTCGATACGGGTCAAACGCCAGACAGTTTCGTAACGGTTATGACACAACTATCACTCGCGAGAAAAAATGTCGATGACGCCCTTTTGTATTTTTCATATTACAATGCACTTATCTCTATAGATAGCGGAGAATGTTCAGATCCAACCTCAGGCGGCTCTCTTTTGGAGGCTTCGATGTTTTTGGGCGCATGGACTCAGAGCCCAAATATCACCTTGGAGCAAAAGCAAGCTGCTGTTGACCATGCGATAAAGCTTGAGGCCGCAACGTCGTCCGCAAGAAAAAGGGATCAATCACTATGCACGGCGGGCCTGACAGCTTACGCCAAAGCCCTTCACATACCGACATCAAATTCCGCGCAGGCGGAGCACCATGGTGCCCAGGAGGCTCAGCAGGAGCTGCCCAAATCTAGCTTGTACGCCGACGATCCTCTGTGGCGCAAGAGGCGCGCGGAGACGTTACCACAGATCCCAACATTGTTGCTTATCATGATGGGGATTCAGAAGCCGCACTGAACTGGAAGTTTTCAATCAGGCGGCTTGCCTTCCGCGATTCCCAAGATTCGCCTCGCACTGCCAGAATTTTGGCTTTTTTCAAAAAAACCACCCCACTCTTCCCCCTTCCGCCCCTTCATCGAGCGCGCGGCGATTGCGCGCCCGTCGCCTTGGTGCGAAAAGGGGGCGGGAGGAAAGCGCGATGTTCGTTCGGGTTGGCGATCTCGTTTCGCATGTCCAGGTTTCGGGTCCGACCGGGGCGCCGGCGGTGGTTC
>JAKCCP010000209.1 GCA_021841985.1 Pseudomonadota bacterium
CATGACCGGAGAGCAGCCCGTAGCGGGTGAACGGAAACGTCTCCACCTTGATCTCCGCCGCCTGCCCGGCATGCACGAAGCCGACATCGCGGTTCTCCACCATCGCCTCGACCAGAACCGGCGCGCTGTCCGGCACGATCGTCATCAGCTCCTCCGCCGGCGTCACCACCCCGCCGACGCTGTGAATGGCAAGCTGCTGCGCCGTGCCGGCGATCGGCGCCGTCAGCACCGTCTGCGCCGCGCGATGCGAAGCCGCGACGAATTGCTGCGCCAGATCCCCTTCCTTGCGTTCCGCCTCCGCCAGATCCTTCAGCACGTCATGGGCGTAAGCCGCCTCGGGTAACGGCTCTTTTGATTATCCCTTGGCGAGTTGCTGTTCGACCAGGGTCGCCCAGTAGGAGGCGCCGATGGGGAGCAGGGAATCGTTGAAATCATAGGCCGGGTGGTGAACCATGGGCTCGTTCTCGCGCCCGCGGCCGCCGCCGAGCATGATATAGCTGCCCGCTTTCTCATTGAGCATGAAGGAAAAATCCTCGCTGCCCATGGTCGGCTGGTCCATGTGGCGGACGGCGCCCGCGCCGGCCACCGCCTCGGCGGCGCGGCGGGCCAGCGTCGTCGCGTCGGGATCGTTCACGGTCGCGGGATAGGTGCGGCGGAATTCGACCTCGACGCTGGCGCCGAAGCTCTCGGCGATGCCGCGCACCAGCCGCAGCACGCCTTGCTCCAACTGGTCGCCCACCTTGGGGTGGAACCAGCGCGCCGTGCCCTTCATCCGCGCCTGCTGCGGGATGACGTTATAGGTGTCGCCGGAGACGAGCTGCCCGATCGTCAGCACCGCCGATTGCCCCGGATCGACGCGGCGGGCGACGATGGTTTGCAGCGCGGTGACGATCTGGCTCGCGATGACGATCGGGTCGTTGCCGTTATGGGGCTGCGCGCCATGGGCGCCGCGCCCGGTGATGCAGATGTCGATCTGCGCCGCCGCCGCCATCACCGGCCCGTCGCGCCAGGCGAAGACGCCCTCGGGGATGCCCGGCCAGTTATGCATGCCGAACACCCGCTCCATCTCGTAGCGCGTGAACAGCCCTTCCTCGACCATCGCCCGCCCGCCGCCGAGCCCCTCCTCGGCGGGCTGGAAGATGACATAGACGGTGCCGTCAAAATTCCGCGTCTCGGCGAGATAGCGGGCGGCGCCGAGCAGCATGGTGGTATGCCCGTCATGGCCGCAGGCATGCATCTTGCCCGGCGTTTTCGAGGCGTGGGGGAGGCCGGTTTCCTCATGGATCGGGAGCGCGTCCATATCGGCGCGAAGCCCGATCGCCCGTCCGTTGCCCTTGCCGCCCGCCTTGCCGCGGATCACGCCGATCACCCCGGTCTTGGCGATGCCGGTCACCACCTCGTCCACCCCGAAGGCGCGCAGTTTTTCGGCGACGATCCCGCTCGTGCGCACTTCCTCGAAGCCGAGTTCGGGGTGCTCGTGAAAATCACGGCGCCAGGCGGTGAGGTCGTCGGCATAGGCGGCGATGCGGTTGATGATCGGCATGAGCGGGGCTCCCTCGCGAAAGGTCAAACCGCCATCTTGGCGGCTTGAAACGTGCGCGCAAGCCCCGCGGCCAGGCCACACGGGCGCACACCGAGGCGCGCCAGCATCGGCGCGGTGGAAAAGGCCTTGTCTTCCAGAAGACGGCGGATTTCCCCGGGGTTGGCGCGCACCGGAAGCGAGAGCCGGGTGGTGATCCTGGCTGCGAGGATCAGGAGGGCGGCCGGCATCGCGAAAATCCGTGGCCGGGGGAGACCGGCGGCGGCGGCGACGGCGCGGGCGAACTCGGCGTACGTGACCGCCTCGGCGCCGGCGAGCACCAGCGTCTCCGGCCCCGCCCAGGGCATGTCGAGCGCGGCCCGGATCGAAGCCGTGACATCGTCCTGATGGATCGGCTGGATCAGGCTCCGCCCGCCGCCGGGCAGCGGCAGGAAAGGCAGGCGGCGCAGCATGGCGGCGAGGCGCTGGACGTTTTCCTCTCCCGTCGCGCCGTAGATCATCGTCGGGTGCAGCATCACCCCGGCGCGGCCGGAGGCGAGAAACGCCGCCTCGCCGGCGGTGATCTCGTCGGCGAGGGCGTCGGGGAAGCGCGTGAAGCGCCGTGTGCTGCCGAGCAGCACGAGGCGGGCGGCTCGGGGGGCGGCGGCGAGGAGGGCTGCGGTGTGGCGGGCATGGGCGGTGGTGACGATGCGGCCGGCATCGGCGAGCGCGGCCGTCAGCGCGGTTTCATCCCCGAGATCGGCCCGGCGCGGCGGGGCGAGCCGCGGATGGGCGCGGAGATCCGCGGGCGGCCGCCAATCCGCGCTCCGCACCACCGGGACGACGCCGATGCCATCGGCGAGCAGGCGGCGGGTCAGCGCCTGGCCGCTTTTGCCGCTCGCGCCGATGATGTGAACCGGCTCAGACATCGGCGCGGCCGTGCCGGCACCGCGTCCGGTTTTGTGGTATCATGTTACCTCACGAAAAAACGCAGAAAATACTTGACGCTTTGGCGCGCCCTCGGCATAAGCCGCCAAGTTTCGAGAAGACCAAGTTTCGAGAAGGAATCGGTCATGAAGACGACACTCTCGCTGAAACCGGCGGGGGTGATGCCGGAATCGGTGATGATCGACGCCGAGGGCGTCGTGCTCGGCCGTCTCGCCGCCCTGGTCGCGATGCGTCTCCGCGGCAAGCACAAGCCACAATTCACCCCCCATGTCGATTGCGGCGATCATGTCGTGATCGTGAACGCGGACAAGGTGCGGCTCACCGGCAAGAAGGCCGAGCAGTCGATCTTCTATTATCACACCGGCTATCCCGGCGGGATCAAGGGCCAGAGCGCGCGCCAGCGCCTCGCCAGCAAGCGGCCGGAGCAGGTGGTGGAAAAAGCCATCGAGCGGATGATCACCCGCGGGCCGCTACAGCGCCAGCAGATGCGCAATCTGCATGTCTATGCCGGGGCCGAGCATCCCCATGCCGGGCAGACGCCGCGCCGGCTCGATCTCGCCGCCCTCAATCCGAAGAACATGAGAGGTTGAGCCCGATGTCTGCAACCACCCGCACACTGGCCGATCTCAAGGATCTCGCCGCCGCCGCGCCGAATCTGGCGACCGTCGCCCCGGAGGCGCCGAAATACGAGGTCAAGCGCGACGCCCAGGGCCGCGCCTACGCGACGGGCCGGCGCAAGAACGCCGTCGCCCGCGTCTGGATCAAGCCGGGGAAGGGCGAGATCACCGTCAATGGCAAGAAGGTCGGGCAGTATTTCGCCCGTCCGGTGCTGCGTATGCTGATCACCCAGCCGTTCCTGGTCGCCGATCGCTACAACCAGTTCGACGTCACCTGCACCGTCACCGGCGGCGGGCTGTCCGGCCAGGCCGGGGCGCTCCGGCACGGGATTTCGCGCGCGCTCACCCATTACGAGCCGGAATTGCGCGCAATCCTCAAGGTCGCGGGCTTTCTCACCCGCGATTCGCGCGTCGTCGAGCGCAAGAAATACGGCCACGCCAAGGCGCGGCGGAGCTTCCAGTTCAGCAAGCGCTGATCGCGGCGGCTGGCGGCGGGGCAGGGCGGGGCGTCCTGCCCGCCCACGCGCCGTGACCGGCATGCGCCGGCTCGATCACTTCATGGCGGCGGCCAATGCGCGCTATTACGCGGAGCGCGACCCGTTCGCCGATTTCATCACCGCCCCCGAACTCACGCAGGTTTTCGGCGAATTGCTCGGGCTCTGGGCGGCGGAGACCTGGCGCCTGCTCGGCCGGCCGGACCCGGTTCTGCTGGTCGAGGCCGGGCCCGGGCGCGCGACATTGATGGCGGATGCGCTGCGCGCGGTCCGCGCCGTCGCCGGCGATTTTGCCGGAGCCCTCCGCCTCCATCTGATCGAAACCTCGCCGCGCCTTCGTGCCCTGCAAGCGGAAAAACTGCCCGGCGCGACCTGGCACGAGACGCTCGCCGCGCTGCCGCCGGGCCCCCTCATCCTGCTCGCCAATGAATTTCTCGACGCCTTGCCGATCCGCCAGTTCGTCCGCCGTGGCGGCGCGTGGTCGGAGCGCTATGTCGCCGGCGAGGCGTTCGTCGAGGTCGCGTGCCCCGATCCGCCGGCGCTGCTCGCCGAGACCGCGCCCCCGGACATGCCGGAGGGCGGGGTGATGGAAGTGGCCGAGGCGGCGCGGGATTGGGTCGCGGCGCTGGCGGCGCGGATCGTCGCCCATGGCGGCGCGGCCCTGCTCATCGATTATGGTCCGGCGCAGGCGGCGCCGGGCGAGAGCCTGCAAGCCCTTCGCGATCGTCGCCCGGCGCCGCCGCTCGCCGATCCGGGCGGCGCCGATCTGACCGCCCATGTCGCTTTCGCGCCGCTCGCCGCTTGCGCCCGGGCGCGGGGTGCCGCGGTATTCGGGCCGCTCGCGCAGGGGGTTTTCCTCGCCCGGCTGGGGCTTTTTCAGCGCAGCGGCCAGCTCGCGCGCGGCCTTCCGCCCAAGCCAGCGGCGGCCCTGATCGCCGCCGCGCAGCGCCTCGCCGAGCCCGACCGCATGGGGCTTCTGTTCAAGGGGCTCGCGATCGTGCATCCTGGCGCGTCGCCCCCGCCAGGATTCGAGATGTGAGTCTGCCGCCCTTCCTCAGCGTCTCGGCGCTTGCCGTCCGGCATGGGTTCTTCACGCGCGAAGGCGGCGTCTCGACCGGCGCTTTCGCGGCGCTCAACGGCAGTCTCGGCGGCGAGGACGCGCGCGCGAACGTGCTCGAGAACCGCGCCCGGGCGGCTCGCGCCCTTGGCGCCGATCCGGCGATGATGGTCGGGCTGACGCAGGTGCATGGCGCCGCCGTGGCGCGCGTCGAAACCGTTTGGGCGCCGGGCGCCGGGCCGGCGGCGGATGCGATGGTGACGGCGCGGGCCGGGATCGCGCTCGCCATCGTCACCGCCGATTGCGCGCCGGTTTTGTTCGCCGATACCAAGGCCGGGGTGATCGGCGCCGCCCATGCCGGCTGGCGCGGCGCCCTCGCCGGGGTTCTCGAGGCGACGGTGGCGGCGATGGTGGCGCTCGGCGCGGCCCCTTCGCGCATCGGGGCCGCGATCGGCCCCTGCATCGCGAAGCGCTCCTACGAGGTCGGCGCCGATCTCCGCGCCGCCGTCTTGGGGCAGGATGCGGCGAATGCGCGGTTTTTTGCCCCCGGGCGCGACGCCGCGCATTGGCAGTTCGATCTTCCGGGGCTTTGCGCGGCGCGGCTCGCGGCGGCCGGAACAGCCACGGTCGCGCTGCCCGCGAGCGACACCGTGACCGAGGCGGCGCGGTTTTTCAGCCATCGCCGGCGAACGCTCGCCGGCGGCGGGCCGATCGGGCATCAGCTATCGGTGATCGTGCTGTGAGATGAGGCGTGGTGTTCGCGTCATCCACGGCTCGCCCGGACTTCTGCTCGCGCTTGCCGCCTGCGTGCCGGTGCCGCACCCCTTCGCCGGGCCGCCGAGCGGGGAGACGGCCAAGCTCGTCCAGCCACCGCCGCCGCGCCTCGCGGTGCCGGCCCCGGCCAATGCCCTGCTCGCCGACGCCGACGCCACGGCCTTCGCGACCGATCTCGCCGAGGCGCTGCTCGGCAACGAGGTGCCGGCGCAGGCGGTCGCGGCCAAGGGCGGCGATTGGCGCCTGGTCGCGACGGCGGAGATGCGCCGCGCCCAGGTGATCCCGCATTATGCCATCGTCAATCCCGCCGGCGTCACCATCGCGCATATCGACGGGCTGCCGGAGCCGGCCGCTGCCTGGGCGCGGGGGGATGAAGGCGTGTTGCAGAGCGCGGCCCAGGACGCGGCCCCGAAACTCGCCGAACTGCTCACCAGTATCGATGCCGCGGAGAAGCAGAACGACCCCCATAGCCTCTATCATCGCCCGGCCGAGGTCGCGGTGCTCGGCGTCACCGGGGCGCCGGGGGATGGCGATACCTCGCTCGCCCGCCAGATCCGCCTGCAATTGCCGCAACTCGGCCTGATCGTGGACAATGATCCCAAGGCGGCGGATTTCACCGTCGGCGGCGAGGTGCATGTCGCCGCCGCCGCCGCCGGCAATAGCCGGGTCGAGATCCAGTGGCAGATGCGCGATGCGAGCGGGCATGATCTCGGCCGCATCGTGCAGATCAACGAGGTGCCGAGCGGCACCCTCGATCAGTATTGGGGCGATGTCGCCATCGTGGTGGCGCAGCAGGCGGCGCTCGGCATGCGCGAGGTGATGGAAAAACAGCGCCATCCGCCGCCAGGCGCGCTCCCGCCCGGCAAGAGCGCGAGTGGCGCGCCGACGAACCCGCCGCCGGGCGCCGCGCCGTCTCCGGCCGTCGCGGCCAATCCCGCGCCGCCCAGCGCCGCGTCCCTCGGCGAGCCGACCCAGCCATGAGCGACCCTGGTTGGACACGCTCCTGTCACATTGCTAGAAGCCCCTCGCACCCCCGGATCGATCGGGGCCTCGGGATCACGCCAGATGAAAATCGTCGCCTGTAACAGCAACCGTGCGTTGGCCGAGGCCGTTGCCGCGGCCCTCAACCTGCCGCTGACCAGCGCCGCCATCCGCCGCTTCGCCGATATGGAAGTGTTCGTCGAAATTCACGAAAACGTGCGCGGCGAGGACGTGTTCGTGATCCAGTCGACGTCCTATCCCGCCAACGACAATCTGATGGAATTGCTGATCACGCTCGATGCGCTGCGGCGCGGCTCGGCGCGGCGGGTGACGGCGGTCATTCCCTATTTCGGCTATGCCCGCCAGGATCGCAAATCCGGCCCAAGGACGCCGATCAGCGCGAAACTGGTCGCCAATCTGATCACCGAGGCGGGCGCCAACCGGGTTCTGACCATGGATCTGCATGCCGGGCAGATTCAGGGATTTTTCGACATTCCGGTGGATAATCTCTACGCCGCGCCGCTCTTTACCCGCGACATCCGCGAGCGCTTCGCCGGCAAGGACATCATGATCGTCTCGCCCGATGTCGGCGGCGTGGTGCGGGCGCGGGCGATCGCGACAAGGCTCAACTGCGATCTCGCGATCATCGACAAACGCCGCGAGCGCGCCGGGGTTTCGGAGGTGATGAACGTGATCGGCGACGTCGCCGAGCGCGATTGCATCCTGGTCGATGACATCGTCGATTCCGGCGGCACTTTGTGCAACGCCGCCGCCGCCCTGATCGCCAATGGCGCCCGCTCGGCGAGCGTCTATACGACGCATGGCGTGCTTTCGGGCGGCGCGGTCGCGCGCATCACCGCGAGCCCGATCGCGATGATGACCATCACCGATAGTATTCTGGCGACGGAGGCGGTACGTTTGGCCCATAATATCCGCCAGCTCTCGATCGCCCGCCTGCTCGCCGAGGCGATGCGCCGGATCAGCGATGAAAGCTCGGTCAGCTCACTGTTTGAATGATCTCCCGGAAGGAAACCATCATGAAGCTGCTCTATTCGCCTGGCGCCTGCTCGATCGGCATTCACGTCATCCTCGAGGAAATCGGCGCCCCGTTCGAGAGCGAAAAAATATCGCTGCGCGATGGCGAGCAGTTTCAGGCGGCGTTCACTTCCCGCAATCCGAAATCGAAAGTGCCGACCCTGATCCGCGATGACGGCTCGGTGCTCACCGAGTTTCCCGCCATCGCCTATTACCTCGCCAATACCCATCCCGCCGCGAAGCTCTGGCCGGAGGGGGTGGAGGCGCAGACGCGGGCGCTCGAAATCATCGATTATGTCGTTGCCACCATTCACATGCAGGGCTTCTCGCGGATGTTCGTCCCGGGGAAATTCGCCCCCAGCGAAGCGGACGCGGAGGCGGTGAAAAAACGCGGCCTCGAGATTTTCGAGACCGGGCTCGCGTTTCTCGATCATGCCCTGGCTGGCAAGGACTATGCCGTCGGGCCATTTTCGGTCGCCGATGCGGCGCTATTCTACATCGAGTTCTGGCGCCATTCCGGCAAGCTCGCGCTCCCCACCCATCTCGCCGGGCATTTCCAGCGCATGCTCGCCCGCCCCGCCGTTCAGCGTGTGATGAAGAAGGAGGGGTTGGGGTGAGGATTTTGGCTTGAGCGGGATCATCCCGCGGCCGTTCTGGTTTCTCCGCCACGGCGAGACCGATTGGAACGCGCAAAATCTCGCCCAGGGCAATGTCGATATCCCGCTCAATGAGCACGGCCTGGCGCAGGCGCGGGCGGCGGCGGCGGCGCTGATCGGGCGCGGGATCGAGGTGATCGCCGCATCCCCGCTCGGCCGCGCCCGCCAGACCGCCGACATCGCCGCCGCGGCCCTCGGCGTTCCGGTCGAGATCGCCCCGGAACTCCGCGAGGTCGCCTTCGGCGTCGAGGAGGGGCAGCCGATGTCCGCCTGGTTCAGCGATTGGGTGGAAGGGCGCTCGACCCCGGCGGGGGGTGAGCCGTTCCAGGCCCTTCGCGCCCGCGCCCGCTCGGCGCTCAACCGCCTGCTCGCCGCCGAGCGGCACTGGCTGGTGGTGGCGCATGGCGGGCTGTTTCGCGCGGTTCGCGCCGAAATGGGTCTCACCTACGCGGTGCGGACGCCCAATGGCGTTCCCCTTCTCTGCCTGCCGCCCATTGCGCCAGAGGGGCAATGGCGTCTTCTCACGCCCGAGGAAGCGGCAGCGGGGTCAGGATAAGGTTGCCGCGCGGCCGCTGATCGGCTAATGGCGTCACGCGCCGGCACCCCTGGAGGCCGGCGTTTTCGGATTCCAGCCAGCAGGAGCGGACCATGGCCAATTTCGTGACCATCGAGGCCGAGGCGCGCGCGCGAGCCGGTAAGGGGGCGGCGCGCGCGACCCGGCGAGAGGGCAAGGTGCCCGGCGTGATTTATGGCGCGAAGGAGAGCCCGAGCCTCATCGCGCTCGACCCGCGCCTGGTCGTGCGCGAGATCCATCGCGGCGGCTGGCGTTCGCGCCTCTATGAAATTTCGGTGGCCGGGGCGAGAACGCGGGCGCTCATTCGCGACGTGCAGTTCCACCCGGTGAGCGACACGCCGATCCATGTCGATTTCCAGCGCCTCGCCGCCGGCGAGGAGGTGCGCGTCGCGGTTGCCGTGCATGTCCTGAACGACGGCATCAGCGCCGGCATCAAGCGCGGCGGCGTGCTCAATATCGTCCGCCACACCGTCGACGTCTATTGCGACCCCGAGAAGGTGCCGGAATATTTCGAGGCCGATCTCGGCGCCCTCGACATCAACGACAATGTCCGCTGGTCCGATCTCAAGGGCACCGGGGATTGCCGGCCGACCATCGTCGATCGTGATTTCGTCATCCTGACCATCGCCGCTCCGACCAAGGTGGCCGAGACCGCCGAGGCGGTCGAGGGCGCCGCCGCGCCCGCCGCCGCGGCACCGGCCAAGGGCGCGGCACCGGCCAAGGGCGCCGCACCGGCCAAGGCGGCGCCGGCCAAGGCCGCCCCGGCCAAGCCGGCCGGCGGCAAGAAGGGCTGATCGCGCCCGGATTTGTCGCGTGCTGCTTTGGGTCGGGCTCGGCAATCCCGAGCCGCGGATGTGCCGCAACCGCCATAATATCGGCTTCATGGCGCTCGACGTGATCGCTGAGCGCCACGGGTTCGGCCCGTGGCGGCAGCGTTTCAAGGGGCTGATCGCCGAGGGCATGATCGGCGGCGCGCGCGTGCTGGCGCTGAAGCCCCTGACCTACATGAATGCCTCCGGCGAAAGCGTCGTGCCGGCGGCTTCGTTCTACAAGATCGAACCGGCGGCGATCACGGTGTTTCACGACGATCTCGATCTCGCCCCCGGCAGACTGCGCCTCAAGCGCGGGGGCGGCGCCGCCGGGCATAACGGCTTGCGCAGCCTGGACCGTTTGCTGGGGACGGAGGATTACTGGCGGGTTCGCCTCGGCATCGGCCATCCCGGCGACAAGGAGCGGGTGCTCGGCCATGTGCTCGGCGATTTTGGCCGCGAGGACGAGGCCTGGCTGGTCCCGCTGCTCGCCGCCATCGCCGAGGCGGCGCCGTTGCTCGCCGAGGGAAAGGGCGAGGCGTTCATGACCAAGGTTGCGCTTTTGCAGCGGGAGCAGGGCTGATGGGGTTCAATTGCGGCATCGTCGGGCTGCCCAATGTCGGCAAATCGACGCTGTTCAACGCGCTCACCGCGACCGCGGCGGCGCAGGCGGCGAATTATCCGTTCTGCACCATCGAGCCCAATATCGGCCGCGTCGCGGTGCCGGATGCGCGGCTCGCGACCCTGGCGCGGATCGCGAAATCGGCCCGCGTGGTGCCGACCTCCCTCGAATTCGTCGATATCGCCGGGCTCGTGCGCGGGGCGGCGAAGGGGGAGGGGCTCGGCAACCAGTTCCTCGCCAATATCCGCGAGGTCGACGCCATCATCCATGTGCTGCGCTGCTTCGAGGATGACGATATCGCCCATGTCGAGGGCAGCATCGATCCGTTGCGCGACGCCGAGACGGTGGAGACCGAATTGATGCTCGCCGATCTCGAAAGCCTGGAAAAGCGCCTGCCGAATGTGCAGAAGAAGGGGCGCGGCGGCGATCGCGAGGCGCAAGCGCAGGCGATTCTGATCGCGCCGCTGCTCGACGCCTTGCAGGCCGGCAAACCGGTGCGCCACGCGATCCCGCCGGGCGAGCAGGAAGCGGTGCGGCGGCTCAATCTGTTGACCGCGAAACCGGTGCTCTATGTCTGCAATGTCGCCGAGGCCGAGGCGGCGTCCGGCAATGCCGCGAGCGCGCGTGTCGCCGCGCGGGCGCGCGCCGAGGGGGCGGGGGTGGTCATCGTCTCGGCGGCGATCGAGGCCGAGGTCGCGCAATTGCCGGAAGCCGAGCGCGGCGAGTTTCTCGCCGGGATCGGTCTCGCGGAAAGCGGGCTCGAGCGGGTGATCCGCGCCGGCTATGATCTCCTCGCTCTCATCACCTATTTCACCGCCGGCCCCAAGGAGACCCGGGCCTGGACGATCACGCGCGGCACCCGCGCCCCGCAAGCCGCCGGCGTCATCCATGGCGATTTCGAACGCGGTTTCATCGCCGCCGAAGCCATCGCCTATGACGATTATATCGCCGGCAATGGCGAGGCGGGGGCGCGCGAGGCGGGGAAATTGCGCATCGAGGGCCGCGACTACGTGGTCCAGGATGGCGACGTGCTGCTGTTTCGCTTCAACGTGTGATCAGCTTTCGCCCGCCTCGGGCAGACCTTTCAGCCGCTGCGCATAGACATTGATGATCAGGGCGGCGAGCAGGATCAGGCCGCGGATCAGAATCTTCAGGAAACTGTCGATATTGACGTGATCGAGGCCGTTATTGAGCACGCCGAGCACGAAGAGACCGACCAGCGTGTTGCCGATCCCGCCCTGGCCGCCGAACAGGCTGGTGCCGCCGACCACCACCGCGGAAATCGAATCGAGCAGGTAATTATCGAACTCATCCTGCTGCGCGCTGCCGAAATGGGCGACGCCCAACATCCCGGCGAGCCCCGAGCAGAGCGCCGAGATGATCATCACCGCGGCGATCACGGCGCGCACATTGACGCCGGAATACTCCGCCGCCTCGCGGTTGCCGCCGACCATGTACACATAGCGGCCAAAGCGGGTGTAGGTGAGCACGATATGGGCAAGCGCAAGGACGATTGCCGCGACGATGACGATCCACGGCACCGGGCCGAGCCCACCATTGCCGAGCACGGCGATCACCTTCGGCACCGCGTAGGCGATCTGCCCGCGCACCAGCATCGCACAAATGCCAGCCCCGATCTGCAACATCGCCAGCGTCATGATGAACGAGGGAATGCCGATCCAGGTGATGCCGAAGGCGTTCACCGCGCCGAGGCAAAAACTGCCGAATACCGCGAGCACGATGGCGGCGAGGCCCGGCAGCGGCAGATTGGCGATGTTCACGCTCGCATCTTGCGCGGTGAAATAGGCGAGGATGATGCCGGTCGCGTTGGCGACGCTGGCGACGCCGAGATCGATCTCGGCGCAGAGAATGACGAAGGTGAGCCCGACCGCCATGATCCCGGTCACCGAAATCTGCTGCAGGATATTGGCGAGATTATCGAGGGTGAGGAACGACGGGCTGGCGGCGGAAAACAGCGCGACCAGGAACAGCAGGGTCGCGAACGGCGCGATATTGCGGAGCCGGAGACGCAGCCATTGGCCGCGCCGCGACGCGCGAGCGGCCGGCGCGGGCTCCGAGGCCGGGGCGGCGGCGCGTTCCTTGCTCATGCGGCGGCGAGAAGCCGGTCCTTGCTGACCGTTTCATTGGCGAATTCGCGGGCGATCCTACCTTTGCGCATCACCAGGATGCGATCGGCGAGCGCCAGCACCGTCTCCGGCTCGGCCGAGGCGACGATGATCGCGAGTCCCTCGTTCCGGAGCCGGCGCACGATGCGCACCACGTCCTCCTTGGCGCCGACATCCATCCCGCGGGTCGGCTCGGAGAGGAGCAGCACTTTCGGCGCAAACGTGAGCCATTTCGCCAGCGCCACTTTCTGCTGATTGCCGCCCGAGAGCGTTCCGAGCGGGCGATCGGGCTGGGCTGGGCGAATGCTGAGCTGGGCGATGTGGCGGCGCGCGATCTCGCGCTCCCGCTTTGGTTTGAGCCAGAGCCGGGCGAGGCGGTCGAGCACGCTGATCGACATGTTCTTGTAAAGCGGTTCCAGCGCGAACAGCATGCTGCGCCGGCTTTCGGGCACGAAAGCGAGACCGGCGCGGCGCGCGCGGGTGGTGTTGCGAAGCCGCACCGCGCGGCCTTCGATGCGCAGGATGCCGCGCTCGGGCGGGGTTTTGCCGAACAGGGCGCGGGCGAGATCGAGCTGGCCCGAGCCCATGAAACCATAAATCCCGAGCACCTCGCCGGCGCGAACGGTGAGCGAGACGTCCTGGAACGACGTGCCGCGGCCGAGCCCCTCCGCCGCCAGCACCACCGCCGCATCCGCCGCCCCCTCCGGGCCGCGGAGCTGGATCTCCCCGAGATAGCTTTCCTCGAGTTCGTGATGCCCGGCGCCGATCATGCGTTCGATCAGCCACGCCTTGTCGATATCGCCGACCCGCGCCGCGCCGGCCTTGGCGCCGTTGCGGAACACCGTCACGCGGTCGCAGATCGCCAGCACGTCATCGAGGAAATGGGAGATGAAAATGAAGCTCCTGCCCTCGGCGCGGAGCCGCTTGAGCAGCGCGAACAGGCGGGTGATCTCGGGCGGCGAGAGCGCCGAGGTCGGCTCGTCGAGAATGATCAGGCGGGCGCCGGAAAACAGCACCCGCGCGATCTCGATCAATTGCTGCATGCCGAGCGGCAGGCTCGCCATCTCGGCGCGCGGATCGACGACGAGGCCGAGATTTTCGAGATGCCGCTTGGCGATCGCGATCATCGCCGGCCAGTCGATGAAGCCGAGGCGGTTGCGCGGCTGCATGCCGAGCAGCACGTTCTCGGCGACCGAGAGCGTCGGCACGATGGCGAGTTCCTGATGCACCATGCCGATCCCGGCGGCGCGCGCATCGCGAGCGGAGCGGAACCGCACGACATCGCCGGCGAGCCGCATCTCGCCCTGATCGCCGGCATGAACGCCGGCGATGATTTTCATCAGCGTCGATTTGCCGGCGCCGTTTTCGCCGACCAGACCATGGATCTCGCCGGCGTCAAGGGTGAAATCGACCCCCTTGAGGGCCGCGACGCCGCCGAAGGATTTGGCGACGGCGCGGAGTTCGAGGAGCGGCGCGGGCGGCATGTGACGCGGCTTCGGATGCGCGAGGTTCAGATCAGGTAGTGCTTTTCCATCCACAGCATGCCCGGCGCGTTGGCCTTGGTGACCACCGGGCCGTCGGTGACGACGCTTTGCGGAATGCCGCCCGGCCCGGTCTTCTCGCCACCGACCACGGCGGCGACGCCGGCGACGATCGCCCCGCCATGGATGCGACAGGACGGGTTGCGCACGGTTGCGTGCATGCGTCCATCCAGCACCGCCTCCAGCGCCGGCGGCATCGCATCGCAGCCGCCGATCAGGATATTGGTGCGATTATGCGCCTTCATGACGTTGTAGGCGGCGAGCGCCATGTCGTCGTTATGGAAATAGGCGGCGCTGATTTTGGGATATTTGGTGAGCAGCGTCTCCCAGATCCGCGCCGTCTTGGCGACGTCCCAGTCCGCCGGGGTGGTGTCGAGCACTTCGAGCTTCGGGTATTTCTTGACCACCGAAGTGAAACCGCGGGCGCGGCCCTGGGCGCCGGTATGGCCGAGCGCGCCCTGGGTCATGACGATGGTGCCCTCGCCATTGATCGCATCGACCAGGGATTGCGTCACCGAGGCGCCCATGAATTCATTGTCGGGGGCGAGGAAGCTATGCACCTTGATCTGATCGAGCGGCGCGATCAGCGTGTCCATGTCGATCACCGGCGTGCCGGCGGCGATCATCTTGTTGACCGGCGCCGTCAGCGTGCCGATGCCGAAGGCCTGGATCGCGACGAAATCCCATTTCTGCGAGGCCATGTCGTCCACCGCCGCGCGCTGCTTGGGCGCCGAGAGTTCGCCGTCGAACCAGGTGACCTCGACATTGAACAATTTGCCCCAGTATTCCGCCGCCCGCTTGCCCTGCGCGCACCAGGTCGCCTGCAGCCCGGCATTGGAGAACGCGGCGCGGAGCGGCTTTGACGACCGCCCGGCGACTTCCCCCATCTCGGCGGCTAGCGCGGGGGCAATCCCGAACAGCGCCGCGCCCGCCGCCGCGGCCTGCATGAAGCCCCGGCGATTTTGGTTTAACCTCTTGTCATTTTTCGGCATTTTTCCCCCGCGTGATGGCCCCGCCGGCGCTTCGCCGGCCGATTTGTTTCTTGGACCCGGGTACTCTGCCCGAAAATCGGGCGCCTTGGCAATGCCGCGAAAGCGGTGATGTCGGTAGCACAC
>JAKCCP010000202.1 GCA_021841985.1 Pseudomonadota bacterium
CCATCATAAAACGACGTGGGAACGATGGTCCCCGCCTGGAGATAATTGCTGCCGGCGCCGCCGATGACCGTATCGTTGCCGGGGCCGGCGAAAATGTAATTCCCCTGATCGCCGCCGGCGAGCACGTCGTTCCCGGTGCCGAAATTGGCGAGGATGTTGATCCCGCCATTGCCGCCGGCGAGCGTCACATTAGCGTTGCCCTCCTCGACGATGAGCTGATCCGCGGTGCCGGCGCCCCGATCGATCCCTGGCGCGGTGCTGTCGAAGGTGAACATATTGCCGAGCGTGAGCAGATTCCCGTCGGGTAGCCTCGGCACGATGTCGAATTGCGGCTGCGCCTGGATGGCCGCCGCACTGGTATAGGGCGCGCCGCTGCCGGCGAGCCAGGCATAGGCCTGCATCGCTTCCGGCGAGCCGGTCACCGAGATGATGCCGGCCAGCGCCTGCATTTGATCGGCGCCGTAATCGCCGTTGCTCTGCGTCCACCCGGCACCGTTGGAGGGACCGTAGGTTTGCATATTGCCCTCGATCGCGCTCCAGGTTTGCAGGGGTTGCGCGTAGGCCCAGGCATTGGTGGCCGAATCCCAATAGATCTGGCCGTTCGATGAGACACTGTTGGGAAAAGCGTCAACGACGTAGTTGATGGAGTCGTGGCCGAGATTGAGGACGCTGCCGGCGATGTAATTCGTCGCCCAGTTGAGAAAGGTCACCGCGTTCTGGTTGCCCATCTCCGCCGCCTGAACGGCGGTGCTGATGAAATAGCTTTGTTGCCAGGGCGCGATCGCGAGGCCGTATTCGAAGGGATCGATGATATAGCCATGCGCTTGGCCCTCCAGTGTCGTCCAGGTCGGAATCTGGCTCGCGAGCCAGCGCCAATTGTCGTTCATCACCTGGGTGAAATAGGCTTTCTCCGCCGAGCCGGTGGGGTTGGCGTAAGCCGCCTCGTCGATTTCGCGCAAGGTCCAGGCGGCGCCGCGCACCTGGTTGCCATAGATGACATTGTCATTGCCGGTGCTGTTCGGCGCGCCATCGCGCATCGGCGGCCACAGCGTATCGATGCCATAGGAAGCCTGCGCGTTCAGCGCATCGAGATAGGATTGATTGCCGGTGAGGAGATAAGCGTCGTAGAAAAGATCCGGCTGATGGGCGACATCAGGCGTCCAGCCGTTATTGGTCGCGTTGACCCCTTGGGTCAGATCGGTTGAATTGCCTTCCCAGCCGTTTATTCGGATGTTTGGATATTGATTGGTGTTCAGCCAGGTTCCGGCCTGTGGATTATAGAAATTCCACGGAATCCCGGCGCCGACACCGGCCTGGCCGAGCGCGTATTGCGCGGCCGATGCATTCTGGGTCATCAGCCAGAGGGAATTGGCTTCGGTCGTCGGGCCGATATCGGGGCGCCCGCCGGTCATCGGCATGTATTGCGTGATGCCATCGGTCGCGAGCGGCGCGTTCCAGCCCGGCTGCGCCAGGCTGCTCGCCTCGCCCGCGACATAAGCGGCCGGCACACCATCGGCGAGATCGTAATTGGCGATCGCGCCGGTCTGTTCGAGATAGGCCATGTCGTGCTGGACGTTGACCGCAGGCGCGCTGGTGCCGGTATAAACGACCTGATTCCAATCCTCATACTGGTATTGGGTCAGGTTGTTCACCTGATAGACGCTCTGTCCGCCCTCGGTGATGCTGGCGTTATAGGTGAGGGTGCCACCGCTCGCCTGCATGGCGAGGTCGTTGTTGAACTGGACATTGGTGCGAAAGGTGCCGTTGGCATAGGCGGTGACGTTGAACACCATCCGGAGCGAGCCGGTGACAGTGGTCTGGAACTGAACCTCGGTCGCCTCGGGGCCTTGTTTCAGATAGGTGACGCTGCCATTGGCGAGGGCCTGGGAATAGAGATTGGCGACGTTGAGGGTATAGGTGCTGCCGCCTTGGATCGCGATGTTCACCGACAGATCATAGTTGCTGGCGGCAATTTCCTGGACGATGTTCACCGGCGCCGGGGTTGGCGTGCCAATGGGTGCCAGAGTGGGCGCCAGAGCCAGCATCACCCCCGCCGTCGCATTGGCGGCCAGCGCGGGTTGCAGCATGGTGATCGTCGCGGTCTCGGCCGAGCCATCAGGATACGTCGTTTTGACATCCATCTGCACCGGGGTGTCGCTGCCGTTGACGATCGCGACCAACTGGCTGCCGGCCGGGACCGCGCCGGCCTTGAACACCTCGCCGAAGCTGACGTACTGCGCCGGCAATGCGGCGGCGGTGGGGTTTTGCAGGTTGAGCCCGACGATCTCCCCCGGGTCGATGGGCTGCGGCACCACGGGCGCGACGAGCGAAGAAGCCTGGAGTTGAGTTGATGTGCCTGACATGATATTCGACCTATGATTGATAATACGGGCGCAAACTTAGCCCCGAGAGAGCGTCGAGGTGGGATATTTTTTGAGTTTGTATCTGAGTAATAGACATGTACTAAAACTTGGTTTATTGCCAGCATTAATTCTCGCTTAGGTTGATAAAGCTTGTCCCGATAGCGGGTTGCGGCAGCGGGTATCATTCCGCCTGTTTGCCCGCATTTTTTCGGGGTAGGATGTCCTCGTCAGCGCGCCGTCCGGCACCGGGCAGCGCAAAATTGCAGCGCAAAAAGGGAACGCCAATGCCGATCGGTAACGTCGCCCGCCTCGTCTCCGCCGCGCTGGCCGCAAGCCTTGCCACCGCGCATGCACAGGGCATGCTGCGCGCGCCGACACCGCCGGCACCCAAGGCAAACGCGGATTTGGTCGGGCTGATCATCGAAAACCTCGCCGCGCACCCGCTGCCGGCGAGCCCAGTCACCTTCGGCCAGGCGTTTCTCCCCGGACACATGCCGGCGAAA
>JAKCCP010000350.1 GCA_021841985.1 Pseudomonadota bacterium
GATAAGGTTCCAAAACGAGATCGGCGGTGACCATGACCCGCACCGGGAAACCGGGGCGGATGGTGATGGTGGGCTGCACGCTGAGCGAGCGGCTGACGACCTGCTGGCCGGTCTGATTGATGCTTTGCGAAACGCCTTGCTGGAGCGCATCGGCGAGCGAGCCGTAATTATTGGCGCTCATGCCGGCCTCGGAGCCGACGCTCAGGATCGTCGAGAGGATGGCCGCTTTGAACAGCGTGCCCCAATGATTATCGACCTGATCCTCGAGGCCTGCGTAGCCTTCGCTATCTGCGCCGGGCTGGCGCTCGAGGCGGAT
The DNA here is from genome assembly GCA_021841985.1 of Pseudomonadota bacterium. The sequence goes on from JAKCCP010000350.1 coordinate 317, forward strand.
CGAGCGCCCGTTCGGCATGATGAGCCGGGTCCAGACGAGCAGCGCCCGCGACTGGCCGAAGGCAACCTGCGCATCATATTGCCCGATCAGCCGCGCGCCCTGCGGGATGAGCAGGATGTTGCCGGCAACGCTGTCATAGACATCCTCGGTGACCTGCGCCGTGACCGGCCCGGGAAGGTCGGAGCGCAGCCCGGTAATGAGCGCCGCCGGAATGACCGAGCCGGCTTGCAGAACATAGGGGCTCGCCGCCGGCTGCGGCCGCACCTCGCTCACGGTGCGCTGATCGGCGGGACGGTCGAGGAAGGCGAGTTTGTGATCCTGCGGCGCCGCGCCCGCCGCCGCCACAGTCGCTGGCGCCGCCGCTGGAGTGCCGGCGGCGATGGCGGCAACCGGCGCGCTGGTGCTGCCGGCGACGAACAGGCGGCTCACGCGGGCGGCTTCCCGCTCCTGGGCGAGGCGGTCGATATCAGGAGCGGCGAGCGTGCCCGGCACGCCGGCGTCAACCAGCGGCCGGCCAAGATCGCCGGGAAGCGGTGGGCCGAGGCGTGGCGGTGGTTTCGGCCGGGCGGTGTAGTCGGGCGGCAAGGCGGCGAGCCCTTCCGGGGCCGTGCGATGGCTGGTGCTGAAAAGCTCCGGCGCCGGCGGCGCGGGCCGCGGCCGCAAGGCAAGGAACACCGCCCCGCCGATGCCGAGGCCGACCAGCCCGGCAAGGCCGAGCAGCACCTTGCGCGAGAGCCGGGTGACCGGCGCCCTCTGTGCGCGAAGACGCATCTCCTGCGGCGGCCGTGGCGGGGCACGTTCTTCGTCGCGCGGCGCCTCGGTCATGAGGCCGGCCCCCGGCCGTTCGTCCGGGGCATCACCGCTTGCGACGCATGCGTGCCAGGGTCTTCCGGGAGAGCGCCGCTATTTACCCCATCGGTGCGGACGATGCGCACGATCTCCTGATGCGCGCCGCCGAGCTTGAGTTCGGCGGCGGCAAACAGGCGGTCGACGATCATGTAGTTGCCGCGCACGCGGTAATTCACCAATTGCCCGTCACCCTCGGCGCCGATCACCCAGAGCGGCGGCATCTCGCCATGGGCGATGCCGCGCGGAAATTCGATGAACACCTGGCGGCCATCATCGAAGGCGCGCTTCGGCCGCCAGGCGGGGCGGTCGCCCGCGATGCGGTAGCGGAAATTGAGCGCGCTGATATCAACCCCGGTGGCGAGCGGCGCCGCGGCCTCCGCGGCGGCGTTCTGCTGGCGGAGCGCGATCAGCTGATCCTGCGGATAGATCCAGGAGACCGCGGCCATGTAGGTTTTCTCCTCGGAGTGCAGCTCGAGGTGATAGGTCCGGCGGTCGGTATTGATGATCAGGTTGGTGGTCAGGTCCGGCCGCGTCGGCTTGACCAGGATGTGAAGGCTCTTTCCGGCGCCGGCGCCGCTTTCGCTATCGCCGATGATCCAGCGCACCGTATCGCCTGCGGCGACGGGACCAGTGCCGACGAGCTGCTCGCCGGGCTCGAGCACGATATCGGTGATCTGTCCCGGTGCGGCATAGACCTGGTAGAGCGCGCCGTCCGACCACGGATAGACCTGGATTGCGTTGAGATAGCCGGCGCGTGTCGGCTGGATGCGGGCGGCACCATTGGCGCGATCGATGCGGGCCTGCGGATCGCCGGGTTCGGGCGGCGCGCTTTTGCCGCCGGCAAGCGGCTTCATCTGCCCCGGAAGCGGCAGCGGCGTCGGCAAGGCGACGATCTGCACCGGCTGGGGCGGATCTGGCGTCAGCACCGCCGCTTTCGCGTGCGGCGCCTCGTCATAGGAGATGACCGGCGGGATGTCGGTGTTGGCGCAGGCGCCGAGGGCCAGCGCGGCGAGGAGACGCGTTGTGGAGAGCCGCATCAGCCGAGCTCCTTTGCCCAGTCAAACGCGTGGACATAGACCCCGAGCGGGTTTTTCTTGAGGCGATCGGCGTCGGTCGGCGTCCGCACGGCGATGGTGAGGATCGCGCTCCAGCGCTCGGTCGCGGCCAGGGCGTCATCGGCGTAGCGGCGTTCGATCCAGGTGATGCGAAAACTGTCGGCGGAGGCGCGGATGACGCTCACGATCTCGACCGTGATCTGCACCTTGCCGACCTTGGAAAAGGGATCGCTCGTGCGGGCATACGCGTTGAGGGCCAGCGCCCCCTTGTCGGTGACGTAGTTGTAGGCGTCGAGCCAGTTTTGCCGCAGCACCACGGGATCGGCGGGAATGGCGCGGATTTCGCTGATGAAGCGGGCGAGATACCAGGCGATTTGCGGATCGGTGGGCGTGTAGCCGGCGGTTGCCGGGGCAATGGCCTGCGCCTGGCCCAGCGCATCGACCTCGACCACCCAGGGCGTGATGGTGCCGCGCGCCGATTGCCAGAGCAGACCGCCAGTGAGAGCGCCGCTCAATGCCAGCGCCCCGAAGAAGGCAAGCCGCCAGTTCCTGGCCTGCACGCGGGCCGCGCCGATGCGCTCGTCCCAGACCTGGCCGGCGCGCTGATAGGGTGTCTCGGGCGCCGGGGTTTTGCCGTAGCGGACCGTGGGGCGGCGGAACATGGTCATTCCCCCTCGGAGAGGTTGACGCCGCTGCCGCTCGCAGGGTGCTCACCGGCGCGGATGGCGTGATGGGCGGCGCCGATGCCCTGGTGGATGCGCTGCTGGCGCTGCATGCGGCGTGCCCAGGCCGGCGCCCCCGCGGCCGCGCCGGCCCCGCTGGCGGGGGCGGGGTTGCCGGTGACGGCATCGCCACCGGCGCTGAAGCTTGACCGGAGGCTGGCGCCGGCGCGGCGGAGCGGGCTGGTCACCGCCGCGGCGGCGGCTTCCGCGACCCCCGACATGCCACCGGTGCGATAGGCGGTGCTCGCCGCGCCCGCGAGCCAGGCGCCACCGCGCGAGGCGCCGGCGATGGCGCCGCCTGCCGTGCCAACCGCACCGATGCCGGCCCCGGCGAGCCCGATGCCAGCGCCGCCGATTCCGGCCACGGCAAGGCCGGTGCCGATGGCCGCACCGGCGCCAAGCTGCGGCCCGCCGGCGATGAGGCCGTTGGCGATGCCAGGGCCAAAGATCGTCAGACCCAGGAGGGTGAGCGAGGCGAGGATCAGCGTCAGCGCGTCGGCGATCGTCGGTGGCGTGTTCAGCACGGTGGTGAACTGGCCGAAGATCGTCGCGCCGATGCCGACGATGACGGCAAGGACGAGGATCTTGACGCCGCTCGCCACGACATTGCCGAGCACTTTTTCAGCGAGGAAGGCGGTGCGGCCAAAAAGCCCAAACGGCACCAGCACAAAGCCGGCGAGCGTCGTCAGCTTGAACTCGATCAGGCTGACGAAAAGCTGGATCGCCATGACGAAGAAGCTGATGATGACAATCAGCCAGGCGATCAGCAGGATCGCGATCTCGACGAAATTATCGAAGAAGCTGGTGAACCCGACCAGCCCGGAGATCGCGCTCAGGATCGGCTTGCCGGCATCGATGCCGATCTCGGCGAGCTGCCCGGGCTGCAGAAGCTGCTGGGCGGTAATGGTGCCGCCGCCGGCCTCGAGGCCGAGGCTGGAGAAGGAGTTATAGATGACCTGCGCGAGCGTGTTGAAATTGCCGAGGATGAAGGCGAAGACGCCGATATAGAGCGTCTTTCTGATCAGCCGGGCGAGGATGTCCTCATCCGGTGCCAGCGCCCAGAACAGCGCGGCAAGGGTGACATCGATCGCGATCAGCGTGCTCGCCAGCCAGTGCACATCGCTTTGCACCAGACCGAAGCCGGAATCGATATATTGGGTGAAGGTTGCAAGGAACCCGTCGATGACGCCAGTGCCGCTCATCGGCGTGACCGTTCCCGGGTCTTGCGCCTCGGCGCCGATGGCAACGCGGCAGCGCGGTCAGTGAAAACCGGCGTCGGCATCAATGAAACATCTGCGCAGCGCCAGGCTGATAGCCGGCGCCGTAATTGAGGAAACTCTGCAGCTGCTGCTGTGCCTGCGCCTGGCTTTCGAGCCGCTTTGCGCCATCGAGGCTCTGCGCCCGCGCGAGCGAGGCCATCACCGCGGTGAGATCGGCGAGCTCGGTCGCCTGGACGGCGATCAGCTGGTTGCCCGATTGCGCCGCCTGCAAGGCGCCGGCCGCCGCCTGGCTCGAGGAGAGAAGTGCGTCGGTTTGCGTGCTGGCGGCGCCGAGATTTTGCACGGCGCCGGCTTGGACGCGCATCGCGTCCTGGAAACCGGCGCGCGCATTCTGCCAGCGGGTTTGCGCATCGGCGATCATCTGCGGCGAGGAGACGCCGCTCGCATAGGTCTGCGGGTAGGTCTCGGTGAAGGCCTGATCGATGGCGCCGGTGCTGTAGCCGATCTGTTGTGCCTCCGAGAGCAGAAGCTCTGTCTCGCTGCTCGATTGCGCGAGCACGCCGAGCGAGGAATATGGTAGGCTCGCGAGGTTGCGCGCCTGATTGACCAGCATCGCGGCCTGGTTTTGCAGGCTGAGGATCCCGTTATCGACCTGCTGCAGTTCGCGCGACGCGGTGAGCACGTTCTGGGCATAATTGGTTGGGTCGAAAACGATCCACTGCGCCTTGGCCGACGGGATGGCCGCGATGAGGACGAGGGCAGCGGCAAGCGCGGTGCGGATCATGGCGGGGGCTCCTGGCTCAGCATCTCGGCTGCCCAGTCGAGCCCCTTGGCGCGCAGCCAAGCGGCGGCGAAGCCGTCGCGGCCGTGCTCGGCGAGCAGGCGTGAGATCATCGCCTGGTCGCTCTTCGACGAGGCGGCGGTGAAGGCGAGGGCGACTTCCGAGAGCCCAAGCTCGAAGATCCGGTTGCCGCGCCGCGACTGGCAGTAATACTCGCGCTTGGGCGTGGCCCGGCTCAGGATCTCGATCTGGCGATCGTTCAGGCCAAAGTGGCGATAGATGGCGGCGATTTGCGGCTCGAGCGCGCGCTCATTGGGCAGGAAGAGGCGTGTCGGGCAGCTTTCGATGATGGCCGGTGCGATCGCGGAGCCGGCGATATCGGCGAGCGATTGGGTGGCGAAGACGACGCTCGCGTTCTTCTTCCGCAGCGTCTTGAGCCATTCGCGCAACTGGCCGGCAAAGCCTGGATCATCGAGGGCGAGCCAGCCTTCATCGATGATGAGCAGGCTTGGGCGGCCGTCGAGCCGGTCCGCGATGCGGTGAAAGAGATAAGCGAGAACCGCCGGCGCGGCACCGGTGCCGATCAGCCCCTCGGTCTCGAAGGCCTGAACATCGGCGGCGCCAAGCCGCTCGCTCTCGGCATCCAGAAGCCGGCCCCAGGGCCCCGCCACCGTATAAGGCTGAAGGGCCTGCTTGAGCGCCGTCGACTGCAGCAGGACGGCAAGCCCCGTGATCGTCCGCTCCGCCATCGGCGCGGAGGCGAGCGCGGTGAGCGCCGACCACAAATGTTCTTTGAGATCGGGCGTGATCGCAACGGATTCCCGGCCGAGGAGGGCCGCGATCCATTCGGCGGCCCAGGCGCGCTCGCCGCTGTCATCGACGCGCGCCAGTGGCTGAAGTGCGACGGCTTCGGCCGCCTCATCGGCGAGTGCGCCACCGAGATCGTGCCAGTCGCCGCCCATCGCCACGGCGGCGGCGCGGATCGATCCGCCGAAATCGAAGGCAAAGACCTGGGCGCGCGCATAGCGGCGAAATTGCAGCGCCATCAGCGCGAGCAGCACGGATTTGCCGGCGCCGGTCGGCCCGACGATCAGGGTATGGCCGACATCGCCGACATGGAGCGAGAAGCGGAACGGGGTCGCACCTCCGGTGCGGGCAAAGAACAGCGGCGGCGCCTGCAAATGCTCATCCCGCGCCGCGCCCGCCCACACCGCCGAAAACGGCATCATATGCGCGAGGTTCATCGTGGAAAGCGGCGGCTGGCGCACATTGGCGTAGACATGGCCGGGGAGCGAACCGAGCCACGCCTCGACCGCGTTGACCGTCTCGCGGAGGCACGTGAAATCACGGCCCTGGATCGCCTTTTCGACAAGGCGCAGCCGCTCCTCGGCGATGCGGGCGTCTTCGTCCCACACCGTCACCGTCGCGGTGACATAGGCCTCCCCGACGAGATCGGCGCCGAGTTCCTGCAGCGCGGCGTCGGCGTCGAGCGCCTTGTTGGCAGCATCGGTATCCATCAGCGCCGAGGCCTCGTTGGTCATCACCTCCTTCAGCATCGCCAGGATCGATTTGCGTTTGGCGAACCATTGCCGGCGGATCTTGCCGAGCACCTTGGTGGCGTCGGTCTTGTCGAGGCAGATGGCGCGCGTCATCCAGCGATAGGGGAACGCGAGGCGGTTGAGGTCATCGAGCAGCCCCGGCCAGGTCTGCGACGGAAATCCCATCACGGTGAGCGTGCGCAGATGCGCCCCCCCGAGCCGTGGTTCGAGCCCGCCGGTGAGATCCTCATCGACGAGGATGGCGTCGAGATACATCGGCGTCTCGGGTACGCGGACACGCTGACGGCGGGTCGAGATGCAGGCGTGCAAATAGGTCAGCGTCTCGCCATCATCGAGCCACGCGGCCTCGGGCATGAAGCCTTCGATAAGCGCAAGCACGCGATCGCTGCGATCGATGAAGGCAGCGAGCGCCGCGCGCCAATCGGCGCCGGCCTGGGCGCGGTTTTCATAGAACCAGGCCTCGGCGCGGGCGGCGTCATCGGCCGGGGGCAGCCAGAGCAGCGTGAGGTAATAGCGGCTTTCGAAATGCGCGCCTTCCTCCTCGAATTGCGCGCGGCGCTCGGCATCGACCAGCGCCGAAACCGGGTCGGGAAAGCGGCTCTCGGGGTAGCCGCGGGCAAAGTCGCGCTGCGCCTCGACGAAAATCGCCCAGCCGGAGCCCAGCCGGCGGAGCGCGTTGTTGAGCCGTGCGGTGATGGCGACCAGCTCCGCCTCGGTCGCGGAATCGAGGTCGGGCCCGCGGAACCTCGCACTCCGCTGAAACGAGCCGTCCTTGTTGAGGATAACACCTTCGCGCACCAGCGCCGCCCAGGGGAGAAAATCGGCGAGGCTCTGCGCCCGGCGGCGATATTCGGCGAGGGGCATCATGGCCGCTCTCACGCAACCAGGTGCTGCGGGTAGCGCAGATGCCGGCGCACCACGTCGACGAACGCCGGATCACGCTTGGCCGCCCAGACCGAAGCGAGATGGCCGATGAGCCAGAGCGCTGCGCCGGCGAGCCAGAGCCGCAGGCCGAGCCCGATCGCGGCGGCGAGCGTGCCGTTGATGATCACCACCGCGCGCGGCGCGCCGCCGAGCAGGATCGGCTCGGTCAGGGCGCGATGCACCGGCGCGTAGAATCCGGCGACGGCGTCGGCCGGTTCCATCACACCAGCACCCCGCCGCCGAACTGAAAGAATGCGAGGAAGAAGCTCGAGGCGGCGAAGGCGATCGAGAGCCCGAAGACGATCTGGATCAGCCGGCGAAACCCGCCCGAGGTCTCGCCGAAGGCCAGCGTCAGGCCGGTGATGACGATGATGATGACTGAGACGACCTTGGCGACCGGCCCCTGAACCGAATCGAGGATCTGCTGCAGCGGCAGCTCCCACGGCATGTTGGTGCCGGCGGCAAAGGCCGAGGTGCTGGCGAGCGCCAGAAGGGTGGTGGCAAAGCCCGTGAGGGCGCGCGTCAACCGCATCACGTCTCTCCTGCTTCCGTGAGGGCGTAATCGCCGCCGGGGCCGATCCCGCGAACCACGGCGAGTTCGGCGAGACGGCGGGCGGCACCGCGGCCCGCAAGCACGGCGATCAGATCGATGGTTTCCGCGATCAGCGCGCGCGGGACGGTGACGACGGCCTCCTGGATCAGCTGTTCAAGCCGGCGCAGCGCGCCCAGCGCCGAGCCCGCGTGCAGCGTGCCGATACCGCCGGGATGGCCGGTGCCCCAGGCCTTGAGGAGATCGAGCGCCTCGGCCCCGCGCACCTCGCCGATGGGGATGCGATCCGGGCGCAGCCGGAGCGAGGCGCGCACCAGGTCAGAGAGCGAGGCGGCGCCCTCCTTGGTGCGCAGCGCCACCAAATTGGGCGCGGCGCATTGCAGCTCGCGCGTATCCTCGATCAGCACCACGCGATCGCCGGTTTTGGCGACTTCGGCGAGAAGCGCGTTGACCAGCGTCGTCTTGCCGGTCGCCGTACCACCGGCAACCAGGATGTTCTTCCGCGCGGCAACGCCGGCGCGCAGCAAGTCCGCCTGATCGGCAGACATGATGCCGGCCTCGACGTAATCGCCGAGCGTGAACAGCGCGACGGCCGGGCGGCGGATCGCAAAGCAGGGCGCGGCGACGACCGGCGGCACCAGCCCCTCGAACCGCTCCCCGGTCTCCGGGAGTTCGGCCGAGACGCGCGGCGCGCCGGGATGCACCTCGACGCCGACATGGTGCGCAACGAGGCGAAGGATGCGTTCAGCGTCAGCCGCGGGAATGCGAACGCCGGTGTCTTCTAGCCCGCCGGCGAGGCGATCGACCCAGAGCCGCCCGTCGGGGTTCAGCATCACCTCGACCACGCCCGGGTCTTCGAGATGGCCCGCAATCGCCGGCCCGAGCGCCGTGCGCAGCATGCGCGCGCCACGGGCAAAGGATTCCGATCGCAAGGAAAGCATCGTCACAAAAACCCCCACCGGATCGCCTCGATGCCGAGGCGGTTGCATCAGCGGGGTCGATTAGAAAGAGCCAGAAGTGAGGCGGCGCAATAAGGAGCGAGGGGGCGTAGGGCTGCGGGTTAGAAAAACAGGCGCCAAGGATGGGCCGTGACGTTCGCGATTGGCGGTCACGGGAGACCTGCCGTGTAGGGGATTGCCACCAGCATGCTTTGGAGCGGGCCCACCGATCGCGTGGCCGCAAAGGTGGCCGCATTTGTCCAAAAATATGCGACAAGCCAGTTGAGTGAGCCCTTCTAAGTTATCTCGCTGTCGATCGGGCGATCCAGAAACAGGACTATTCCGGCTGAGCCAGGCCAGCGCTATACTCCTTCGAAGGGCACCGGTCTGGCTCCCATCTGGAAAGCCCCGGTTTAGAAAAACGTTTTTGTACGCCAAAAAGCCGCGAGGCCAGGTCTTTGCAACTCGAGAATCTTCCCGACTATCCTGCGTTGCAGCAGCTTGCCCGCGCGCTCTGGCACAAGGGAACGGCGCGAGGAGCAGCAGTTCTCGTCGGGGCGGGCTTTAGCAAGAACGCGGAACGCGCCGCTCAGGATACGCCCGAGCCACCGCTTTGGCACGACTTTGTGCACGATATGGCGGACGAGCTTTATCCTCATAGCCCCCAGAATATTCCGTCAGACCCATTGAGGCTTGCCGAAGAGTACCGGACATATTTTGGCCAAGCTGGGTTGGACGAATTTATTCGCATCCGGATTTGTGATATGGCTTGGCAGCCAGGACCGCTCCACCAGGCTTTGCTCGGCCTGGAATGGTCGGATGTATTGACCACGAATTGGGATACATTGCTCGAGCGGGCGGCTGATAGCATTAGCGATCGCCACTATGACCGGGTGCTGTGTACCGCAGACCTTGCCCACACCACCGCGCCACGCATTGTTAAGCTCCACGGCTCTCTTGGCACGACCGAGCATTTCATCGTCGCCGAAGAAGACTTTCGAACATATCCGACGAAATTTGCCGCATTTGTAAATCTGGCTCGACAGATATTTATTGAGAACGAGCTGTGTCTCTTGGGATTCAGCGGTGACGATCCCAATTTCCTTCAGTGGTCGGGATGGGTGCGTGACAATTTGGGCGGGAGTTCCCGCCGCATCTACCTTGTTGGGGTACTAGACTTGTCGCCGGCCAAACGCAAGTTCTTGGAAGCGCGGAACATAGCACCGATTGACCTGAGCTCCATCGTACAAAATGGAACGACAACGGCCCGGCATGCGGAGGCAACACATATCTTTCTGGAGTTTCTCGCGGCCGCCAAGCCAAAGCCCCGGCACGACTGGCACCCGGCCTCGAGTGCGGCATACACGTTTCTGCCGTCTACGCCGCAAGATCAACAGCGTCTAGGCCGGGATCTGAGCTACGGGGCGTCGGTACTCGAACAGGCGGCCACCATTTGGCGTCGAGACCGCAAGAGCTATCCCGAATGGCTCATCTGTCCCGCCCCTAGGCGAACAGACTTACTGTTGGGGATGAGGGGCGTCTCGATAACGCACGAAATCGTTGATGCAGTTCCAGAAGAACGCAGAGACCAGATCGTCTATGAAATATTCTGGCGGTACAGAACCGCCTTCGGACAAATTGACGAACGGCTTGCGGATTTATTCGCAAAGTTTGCAGACCCGACAACGGTCAGCGGCCTTTCCAAACAGCGACGCTGCGAAATCGCGATCTTGCTCCTGCGGCGCGCGCGGCGCGCTGCCGACGAAGAGGCTTTCGGAGGCTGGGCAGAAATTATTGAAGCACAGTGCGAGCCACGCACTGATCTTCGTGCGGAGGTTGCGTATCAGAAGGCACTCTATGCGCGGGATCGTCTGGATTTCCCCGCCGCATCGGTGGAGGTGGCAACCATAGAGGGCGTTGATCCGGTTTGGCCCTTTAGAAAGGCAGCCTTGCTGGCCGAACTTGGCGAATTTGAAAAAGCCCACAAGCTTGTGACCGACGCAGTCGCGGAGCTCAATCGCCGGCAATCGGCAGATAGAAGCTCTCTCTGGCTGCTTTCGCGCCGGGCATGGGCCGAGTGGCTAGCCCGAGCGGTACGGCTGGATCAACTCAGTGGCGGCGAGGAACCCCGGTGGACCTTGGAATTCCAGGACGCACATTGTGACCCGAAAGTAGAGACGGATTGGATCGGTAACGAGGCCGCGGCAGCGGTGCGTAGGCGACTGGAGCAATCCAAACCGACGATCCCGCTTTTTCAGGCGGGATACTACCGGAAGGCGGGACAAACCATCCATTTGCAAAGCGCCGCAGTCGTAGAGCCACTCGAAGCGTTGGAATCCGTGATGGAGACAGCGGGCATGCCGATGCGGCTTCACCATGTTACATTTGTGAAAGATGTGGCCCGCGATGCCGCCGAACTCGCGTTCGAGCCTTCGTTCCAATGGTACATATGGTTTCTCCGGGCAATCGGCAGCCCCTTTGATGCGCTGTTCGGGCGCTATTTGGGACGCGTCGCCATTGCGCAGCTTCCGACCAAGGTCGCAATTGCCCTTTCTGAAGCGGTGCGGGCGGCAATCGCATATTGGCGGGGGAAAGCCAAGGACACTTCATCACGTCACTGGATGTTCGCGATCGAACAACTCCGGTTCCTAGTAGAAGTGCTGGCGCGAATAACAGTCCGGCAGGAGCCATTGGCCGCACGAGCGAGCCTGGATCTGGCTTCCGATCTCGTACGAGACGCATCGTTCCGCCATCCCTGGCTACGTGACTCGCTGACTCACCTCGTGGACTATAGCATTGAAGCAATCCCGCCGGCTGAACGGTCGGCTGCTGTTCTGCCGATGCTGGAGTTTCCGTTCTCGGACGACAGAGGCGCGGGCCCGTTTCAGTGGCCAAATCCCATTCAGTCCTTGTGGACGACGAAACCAGACAGAGTCATGGACGATCCTCGCTGGAGCCGATGCGTGGCACACCTTATCGAGCACGCGAAGGCAGGAATTCCGCAACGGCCTGAGGCGATCGTGAGACTGGCCTACCTGTCGAGATATGGCGTGTTGACAGCAGATGAAGCGGAGGCTTTCGGGGAGGCTCTCTGGTCAGAGACCGACGCAGCAAGCGGGGGGCTTCCCGCAAATACGAATTTGCTGGCTTCGATGTTCGCTCAGTTACCAGCGCCGAAGACGATCGACACGGAGAAGCTAGTCCGCGCGCACTTGTTTGATTCTGATATCGTGGAAATCCTGTCTCCTTCGGGCGCTCTCAGTTCACACGACATTGAAAATAGGCTCAACCGCCTTCAGGCCATCGCCGATACCGCACAGGGACCACTTCGACCCACTGCCGATCAGGCGGCTCGGATGTTTGACACCATAGTCCGCTGGCGTCCCCCAGCTTCCGCGCTGTCAGACCCGATCCGTGCCGACTTCCTGAGACCGTTGCAAGAAAATGCGCGCACGCTCGGGGAGGTGTTACGAACCGTAGCAACTCCCTCCCTGCGGTTTGACAACCGCACTTCGCAGCGCGCCCGCGCTCTTCTTGCGTTCCTCTACGAAGTGCCCGGCAGCACGGCCGCGGCCGTGTTGCCGCATTTCCTTGGGACCGACGATGATCTGCGAGCGAAGATTGTCGGAGGCATTCAGCAAGCTATCTCGGCGCGGACCGACGAAGAAGTCGGCGGCGGCGTCATGGCCGTCGAAGAGTGGTCGGCACGGGCGGCGAGCGGCGCCTCGCCGCCGTTCCCGCCGCAACTCGCAGATAGGCTGATTTCGGCCATTGAAAGCCGCCGCGAAATTGGGATGCGATTGGTCTTGAGGGGCGTACGCCGCTTAATCGTTGCTGGAATGGTGGAGGAAAGCGACCGGTTGCGAGTTTCACGGGTGCTTGGCGAACTGCTGGTCGAGCAACAATACGAGCGAATCGATCTGGACAGCCGAGAGGCGGTATCAGTGTCTTTGGTTCGGGCAGAGTGTGTCCGGCTAGCCCGCGCACTTGAGGATGCCGGCACTCGAGGCCCAGATAGCACGGGTTGGTTGAACGCTGCACCGAGCGATCCTTTGCCTGAGGTGCGTTTTGCCTTAGCTGCGGAGGATTAGAAGCAGCTCGCGAGCGATTCCGAATGGACACGACGTAGGCGCTTATGGAGCGTTATGGCAATGGTAACTTGATGCTTGCGAAAGCTGGCTTTTGCAATTCCATATCGTTGTGGGCACTCGCTTTTCACGGATACATCCCAGAACCGGACAGTCGCTTTTTTCTTTCCCGGTCACCTGCTGTCGCATAATTCGTAAAATCGGCGACAGTCGCCCTCTCTCGGGCTTCACGCGATGCTGCCACGTCGCGCGTCTTTGCCGGCCACCGCGGCATCCTGCGACTAAAATAGGCGACCACCCGCAATCACCGCAAGACGAAAGCTCCCGCGCGGCGGCCGAATCCGGCCATTCAGCGATGGTCTCGGTCCTCACCGTCTCGGCCCCCATCTGCCTCCGCCGCGTTCTCCGCCACATCGCGGACAATCTCATCGGCCAGCGTGCGACCGCGCGCAAGTCGTCGACCGAGCGCCTCGACGAAGCTCTGGTAGCGCTCGCGGCCCTTGGCTTGGGCGGAGGCGAGGGCGCTGTCGGGCAGAGGCGGCGTGCTGGTCAGCCAGAAGCGGACGAAGACGGCCAGCGCCTCGTTCGTGATGGCGACATGCCGCTCGAGCCGCTCGAGATGCCGGCCGATGCGATCGAGGCGGCGGGCGAGCGCGGCTTCCAGCCGGTCGGCGCCGTCGGGGGAGAGATGTGAGGCGAGTGCTGCCTCGACGATCAGGGCCTGGCTCACGCCTTTGCGTCCCGCGTGGTCGGCGAGTTTGGTCATCAGATCGGCCGGCAGGCGGAATGTGTGCTTGGTTCGCATCGCGCTCAGAGCCGCATCTCATCGGCCGGATCGAGCGCCGCCTGCCGGGCGAGGCCGCTCATCGCGCGCCGCACGCCACACTCGCGTTGCGGCTCATCGTCGGCGTCCTCGAGCGGCTCGAACTCATTGACCGGCCGCGGCGGTGGCGGCGCGATGTCCTCATGCGCCTGCAGCTCGGGCTCGCGGCGGAGGCCGCCATTTGCCGCATCATCGGTGCTGGCGGAGGAAGGTTCGGCGAGGATCGCGCCCGCCCAGTCCCCTTGATCGGCGACGGCATCATCGGGAGCCGGTTCCAGAACGTGCGGGGGCAAGGATGGCGGCGGCAGAATGCGTGCTGCGAGTTCGGGATCTTCGTAGTAGCGGGCTTTCCTCGCGCGGATCGGCGGGCAGGCCGAGACCAGCACCAGCTCGTCCTCCTGCGCAAGCTGCATGATCTCGCCCGCGGTCAGAAGTGGCCGCGCAGTTTCCTGGCGCGAGACCATGAGATGGCCAAGCCAGGGGCTGAGCCGGTGGCCGGCGTAGTTTTTCATCGCGCGCATTTCGGTCGCGGTGCCGAGGGCGTCAGAGACACGCTTGGCGGTGCGCTCGTCGTTGGTCGCAAAACTCACGCGGACATGGCAGTTGTCGAGGATCGAGTTGTTCGGGCCGTAGGCTTTCTCGATCTGGTTGAGCGACTGCGCGATCAGGAAGCTTTTCAACCCATAGCCCGCCATTAAGGCGATCGCGCTTTCGAAGAAATCCAGCCGCCCGAGTGCCGGAAACTCATCGAGCATCAGCAGCAGCCGATGCCGCGGCGCTTTCGGCGCGAGCTCCTCGGTCAGACGCCTTCCGATCTGGTTGAGGATCAGGCGCACGAGCGGCTTGGTGCGGCTGATGTCAGAAGGCGGCACTACCAGGTAGAGGGTGGTCGGCGCCTTTGCCTCCACCAGGTCGCGGATGCGCCAGTCGCAGCTTCGCGTCACGGTGGCGAC
>JAKCCP010000049.1 GCA_021841985.1 Pseudomonadota bacterium
TGCCAGATATGATCCGAAATCGCGATGGGCCAGCGCGGCGCGTAGCCACGCCCGGAGCTTGGCGAGCCGGTCACGCAGACACACCGTGAATAAGATGGGTTAGGCAGCCCGGTCAAGCGGGCGTGCCGCCACCGCGTTGCCATCAGGGCTGGCGGAAACCGGACGGATGGGCATAGTGCGGGGGGCGAAAGACGGAGCGGAAATGACCCTTCTCGCGATGCTTCTCGGGCTGTTCCTGCCTGCCTGTGGGCAGCCGGGGGCTGCCGGCGTGATGCCCGCACCCTCCGACCTGCTCGCTCATCTCGAACGCCCCAGCAGCCCGAATTCGGCGCTCGCCGCCCCGCCTGGATTTAGCCCCGCGCCCGATATCGTACTGGCGCCCTTCCCGGTGCCCGCCGCCCAACTCGCCGCCGCCCTCGACGCCGTGGCGGCAAGCCGCCCGCGCGTTTATCCCCTCGCGCACGACGCGGCCCGCGGCATCACCCAATGGGTCGCGCGGAGCGCCGTCCTGAATTTTCCCGACCGGATTATTGCCGAGGTTTCACCAGACGGCCTGAACGCAAGCAAGCTCGTCCTCTATAGTCAGAGCCTCTATGGCTATTCCGATTTCGGCGTGAACCGCGCCCGCCTCGCCGATTGGATCAAGGCCCTCGATACCCGGCTCGGCCGAAGCAAGGAATAATTATGATCAAGCTTCTCCCCTTCCTCAAAGACGCCTGGATCATTGCCCGGCCCTATTTTCGCTCCGAGGAAAAATGGTCGGCGCGGCTTTTGCTCGCGGTCATCGTCCTGCTCAACCTCTCGTTGGTCGGCATGGATGTGGTGCTCAATTTCTGGAACGGCGCGTTCTATGACTCCCTGCAAAACAAGGATTGGCGCGCCTTTGTCGATCTCTTGTTTCTCTATCATCGCAGCAAGGATGGCGGGCTCATGCCCGGCTTCAGCGCGGTCGCAACGATTTATATCATCGTCGCGGTCTATCGCACCTATCTCAACCAGTGGCTGCAAATTCGCTGGCGCCGCTGGCTGACCCGCGTGTTCCTCGATGAATGGCTCGCCGATCGCGCCTATTACCGCATCAGCCTGACCACCAGCGCATCCGGCACCGGCACCGACAACCCCGACCAGCGCATCGCCGAGGATCTGCGGAGTTTCGTCGGCGATACGCTTTCCTTGGGTCTCGATCTGCTCTCCAACATCGTCTCGCTGATCAGTTTTGTCGGCATTCTCTGGAGTCTTTCTGGCTCGATCCGTCTGCTCGGCGTCAACATCGCCGGCTATATGGTGTGGATCGCGCTGATCTATGCGATTTTGGGCACCTGGTTGACCCATCTCATCGGCCGCCCGCTCGCCATGCTGAGCTTCCGCCAGCAACGTTTCGAAGCCGATTTCCGTTTCTCGCTGGTCCGCCTGCGCGAAAATGTCGAGGGGGTGGCGCTCTATGGCGGCGAGAACGACGAACGGGCCGGCATTCTCGTGCGCTTCTCGGCGGTGGTGATGAACTGGTGGGCGATCATGCAGCGGACCAAGATGCTGAACGCGCTCACCTCGGGCTATCAGCAGATCGCCGTGGTATTCCCGATCGTCGTCGCCGCCCCGCGCTATTTCGCCGGCCAGATCCCTTTGGGTGGCCTGACGCGCACGGCCAGCGCCTTTGGCCAGGTGCAGGGCGCGATGTCGTGGTTTGTTTCTTCCTATGCCTCGCTCGCGGCGTGGAGTGCGACCGTCGAACGTCTCGCGAGTTTCCAGCGTTCGGTCGCGAAAGCGCGCGCCGACGCCGCGAGCGGCATCCAGATCACCGAGTCCACGACAGCATCGTTGCAATTCAGCAAGCTGCATCTCACGCTGCCCAATGGCCAAGTGCTGCTCGACGAAGACGCGCTGCGCTTCCAACGCGGCGAGGCGGTGCTGATCAATGGCCGCTCCGGTTCGGGCAAATCGACGCTGTTCCGCGCGATCGCCGGCATCTGGCCGTTCGGCAACGGCACCATCGCCCGCCCGCCCGGCACCTATCTGTTTCTGCCGCAGCGCCCCTATCTGCCGCTCGGGGCGCTCCGCCACGTCGTCACCTACCCTGCCGCCGACGATGCTTTTGACGATACCACCATCGCCGGCGTTCTCGCCCGCGTCGGCCTCGGCGCGCTCACGCAACGGCTGGACGAGGAACATAATTGGTCGCTGCTGCTCTCAGGTGGCGAACAGCAGCGCCTCGCCATCGCGCGCGCCCTGCTGCTCAAGCCGGACTGGCTGTTCCTCGACGAGGCGACGGCCAATCTCGACCCCGAGGCGGAAACCGAACTCTATGCCCTGCTCAAGGAAGAATTGAAAACCACCACCCTCATCTCGATCAGCCACCGCGACAGCATCGCCACCTTCCACCCACGCCACCTGACGCTCACGAGCACCCCGGGAATCCCCGCGACGCTGCGCGAGGCGAGCCCGGCGGCGGTGGGGGAATGAAGACGCCGGGGAACACGGCGGCGCGGGTTGGTGCGACGGCCCGCGCCCGCCTCAGATGGCTTCCCGCAGTTCCTTCGCGGCGCGGAAGGCGATTTTCTTGCTGGCCTTGATCTGGATCGTCTCCCCGGTCGCCGGATTGTGTCCCATGCGCGCGGGGCGGCTTTTGACCTCGAGGATGCCGAGACCCCCGATTCTCAAGCGATCGCCCCGCTTGAGATGGCCGACCATGAGATCCACCAATCTGGTGACCAGGAGAAGGGCTGAACCGCGCCGGGAATCCCGGAGGCTCCTAATCTTGGGTAGGATGGAGCGATGGAAAAGCGGAAGACGACGAACAGGTTTTCACCGGAGGTCCGCGAGCGTGCGGTTCGGATGGTGCTGGAGCATGGCAAGGAGC
>JAKCCP010000255.1 GCA_021841985.1 Pseudomonadota bacterium
GCCAATCGCTGATCCATCCATCATCCGCACAGTCTACACAGATCTCTCGCCGCGCCGGAATCCCCCCAATTCGTGCCGCTGCGAATGACCAGACAACGCGATTCAGGAATTGTTGGGCGTCGCCTTAAGGGCTTTGGCGTTCGGGGCGGCGCGGGGCTCTTGGGCCAGGGCGCCGATGGCCGCGAGAACGCGGCGCCGAATGAGCGGATCAAGGCGGTCAATATCGCGGTCGGCTTGGGGATGGTAGCGAATATCCCAGGCCATTCAGAACCGCTCAGGAAGCATCGTCCGGGGTGATACCGTAGCGTTCCAGCATTTCGGCATGGGAAATGCCCAGCGGCCGACCGGCTGCCTCCCAGGCGGCGATTGCTTCTTCGGCGAGGCGCGCGTCCTCGGCATCCTCGATCGCCTCCAGGGCCTCGACATCCTCGATCGGCACCAGCGCGGCGATTGGTTCACCGTTGCGGGTCAGCACCACGCGCGCCTTGTCGCGGGCAGCATGTTCCACCATCTCGCCGAACCGCTCACCGGCGGCTTCGGTCGAAAGCCGGTCATCACCGATCTGTGCAAGCCCCTCAACCATGCCCGCTCATGTAGCACGATCGCGCTTGAGGAGGGAGACATTTCGTCAAGTGGCGGCATTTGCCGTTCATGGGCAGCCGGTCGGCCGCGCCGCACGCTTCGCCCTTGCCCCGCCTAGGAAACCTGATGCCAGCGCGAGGCGTCGATTATTTCCGCCGGCGTGGCGGCCTCCTGTCCAACTGCCGCTCTTGCTCGCCGCCGCGCTGTCGCATCATCACCAACCGTGATCGAGCAATAGCCAAGACGGCGCGGCCCGGACCGTATCGGGTTGCAGCGTGGCACGGCGCCATGGCCATGGATCGGCGGGTATCGACCGGCGGGGGGTGGGTATGCCGGGGGACTTTTTCAGCCGTGCCGATATATCCCTCTCCGACACCTAGCGCTGTCTGCGGTGAAATACCAGGGCGGCGGTGCTATCATGGCGGCGACACAGCAGGAGCCGCGCCATGCCCGCCAAGACTTTGCCCGCAGTGACACCCGCAGAGCCCGAGGCCGATGCCATCTACCACGTTCCAGCACATGGCCATGGCCGCTTGCGCCCGTTTCAACCCGGCCAATCCGGCAACCCGTCCGGCACCAGCGGCCGCTACGGCGAAGTCGTCCGCATGGCTCGCGAATCATCCCCCGCCGTCATGCAATCCTTGATCGCCATCGCCCTCGATCCCGCCGAGGATGCCCGAGCGCGGATTGTCGCAGGCCAGGAAGTGCTCGGGCGAGCGTTCGGACGCATCAAAGCCGAGGTGAAAGCAGATGAGGCCTCGCCCGTCACCCTCGATGCGTCGAAGCTCACCGATCGCGAGCTAGACGTCCTCCTCAAGCTCGCCAAAACCGCTGAGGCCGGTGGCGTGCAGCAATAGGCAGGAGACCGGCGGAAGTCCCCGAGGGCGCGCCCCGTCTCTGCCCTCGTCACGTGCGCGCGTGAAGGCATTTTAGGTCAGGTCGAGGCGTTCTTGCCTTTCCGCAAGGCCAACTCCCGGTGGAATTCGCGTGACAGCTTGAGCATGTGACGCGCGGTCTGCTGCGCGGAGATTACCGTCCAATCGTCCTGCGGCAGCTTGGCTAGCTCTTGCAAAAGTTTCTTGAACTCCTCGGGCTCCGCTGACGGCGGCGGAACGTCGATCAAGTAGGGCATCAGATCTCTCCTCTGCGTCGCTACTGCACTTGGTCGCACTCGACGCGAGTCGCGAGCCCCCGGGCCCGTGCGGCGATCACGCGCAAGACGGCGTGCCTCGAGACCACAACGACCATCGGTACGCCCGCCATCAAGCCTGCGGATGCCCTTGCCGGACTGAATCGGCACGGTGATCTGCAATTCGAAACTGATTGACCTCGGCACCGCGCAGGCGATCGTGACCAGAACCCGGGATCGCCATAATACCTCGCCCCGACGCTAGAAACTTCGGATTCATACCAAACCTCCTGTCCCTCCTCTTGCCCGCGATATGCGCTCGGAGACATAGCCGAGAGCCATCCCCGCGATCGCGGCGAAAGCACTATACAACAGCCCAATCGTGGCCCTGAATGCCGAACCGGACAGAAAGCCAGCCATCGGCATAATCACCACACCGCAAATGCCGCACATCTGTAGCAATACCGCAATAAACCCCAAAAGCCACGTCCCGACATCCAAAAACCAGGCCCCAACGCGCATAACCCCCGATGTGGCCATGACACCATCCCCTAGCAATTCCCGCAGCGTCCCCCGCTGCACGGCTCAAACTCATCGCCGAGGCACGCCTCCCGAGGCGTCGGCTGGCGGGCGCATCCGCTCAGCAGCAGAGCCGCGAGAACCGCCGTCGTCGTGCCGAGATGTTTCATTTCGCTCTCTCCTGCTCGGCAGGCTCAATGCGGAGCACCGCCGGCCGCTCCGGTATCGTTCGATCCTACCAGGATCGCGGTGCCCTGGAATTCGTATCCCCGGCTAAACACGCCCGAGTAGATGGTTTTCGTCGTAGGAAGCAGCATCGCGTTGCCGCCAAGGAATCGCGTCTGGGTTTGCAAAGCGGCGATCGCGTCGCTCGCATCAAGCCGTTGAAATTTTCCAAGTTTCCATTCAGAGATCGGGCCAAGTTCTTTGTATGGCGCCTTGATCTCCGCCGCTGTCTGGAAAACGCATGGATTGGCCTGAGAAGGTGAACGCCCTCCAACGCCGCACTCATAATCCGCGACAGCCATCTGCGAGCAAGCGCCGAGCAGAAGCGCCAGAGCCAACAATCCGAAATGTTTCATTTTCTCCCCCTGAGCGCCGCGACGGGGCCAAGCGGCCCCACGTG
>JAKCCP010000100.1 GCA_021841985.1 Pseudomonadota bacterium
GGGAGCGTCGGCCCAGGCGGAGTTGCGCCCCTCTCCAGGCAACCCTCCCCAGGATGGGGGTCTGGGGCCACTGGCCCCAGCGGGTCCAGGGCGGAGCCCTGGCCCTAGCTTTTGCCCCGCGCGAGGGCGCGCGTGTGTTCGGCGATCATGGCTTCTTCGTCGGTGGGGATGACAGTGAGGATGATGCGGCTTTCGGTGGTGCTGATGCGTCCGGTGCCGTGTTGGTTCGCTGTCGCGTCGAGGGTGGCGCCGAGCCAGCCGAGCCGGGCGGCGACGGCCGCGCGGATTTCCGGGGCGTGTTCGCCGATGCCGGCGGTGAAGACGACGCCATCGAGCCCGCCGAGCGTGGCGGTGAGCGCGCCGATCTCGCGCGCGATGCGGAAGACGAAAAGCTCGATCGCCATGTTTGCGCGCGGATCGGCGCTGGCCAGCAGGGTGCGCATATCGCTGCTGATGCCTGAGACGCCGAGCAGGCCGGAGCGGTGATAGAGCAGATCCTCGATGGCGGCGACGTCCATGCCGTGGCGCTGTTGCAGATAGAGCACGACACCGGGATCGAGGCTGCCGCAGCGCGTGCCCATCACCAGCCCGTCGAGCGCGGTGAAGCCCATGGTGGTATCGACGCTCCGCCCGTCTTGCATGGCGCAGAGGCTGGCGCCGCTGCCGAGATGGGCGGCGATCACCTTGCCCTTGGCGAGATCGGGCTCGAGTTCGCGGAGCCGGCGGGCGATGAATTCATAGGAAAGCCCGTGGAACCCGTAGCGCCGCACGCCTTCATCGGCGTATTGGCGGGGCAGGGCGAGGCGGCTCACCACCGGGGCGACGCCGTGATGGAAGGCGGTGTCGAAACAGGCGACCTCGGCGAGTTCCGGGCGTAGGGCCATGATGGCGCGGATGGCGGCGAGGTTATGCGGCTGATGCAAGGGTGCCAGCGGCACCAGCGCCGTCAGTTCGTCGAGCAGCGCCGGCGTCACCAGGGCGGGGCCGAAATGCCGCGCGCCGCCATGGACGACGCGATGCCCGGCGGCGATCAAGGCGTCCTTGCCGCGCTCGGACTCGATCAGCGCGAGCAATGGCTGGAGCAGATCCTCATGGGTATGGGTCTCGCCGACCGGCCAGAAGCGCTCGGCGAGCACCTCGCCTTGCCCGCCATGGGCGAGCAGGTGCGGCGCCGTGCCGATCCCCTCGATCTGGCCATGCACCGTCGGTGTCAGCCCGCCCGCGGCCGCGATTTCATAGAGGGCGAATTTGATGCTGGATGAGCCGGCATTCAGCACCAGAACAGCCTCGGCCATGCGATCCGCCTCCCCCGCGTGTTTCAGCGCGAAATTCGCACTTGGCGCCGAGGGCTGCCTTGAGGCAAATCAAGAGCGGGCGATGCCCGGCTGCGCCGCCGCGCTGGATCGGCGGCGCAAACCAGGGCACAAGATCGTTATGGAACGGCTGTATCGGGCGATCGTCGAGACCGCGGCGGATGCCATTCTGGTGATTGACCAGAGGGCGGTGATCCGCTCGGTCAATCCCGCCGGCGCGGCGCTGTTCGGTGCCGCCGCCGAGGCTCTATGCGGCCGCCCCGCCGCGGACCTGTTGGTGCGGCCCACCGATCCCGAAGGCTGCTGCGCCGATCTCACCCCGCGCGGGAAGGACCGGTGCGCGCCTCGCCAGGAGTGGCGCTGCCGGCGCGTCGATGGCGGTTTTTTCCCGGCCGAGGTGTCGCTTCGCGAAGTGGCGCTCGGGGATGGCCCGTGCCTCATCGCCATCGTGCATGACATCACGTCGCGCCGCGCCGCCACCGATGCGTTGGCCGAGCGCGAGACCAGGCTGCGGGCCATCCTCGCAACCGTCCCCGATGCGATCGTCACCATCGACACGAGCGGGAAAATCGAGACCTTCAGCCAGGCCGCCGAGCGCATGTTCGGCTATCGGGCGGGGGAAATCATCGGGCGGAATGTCAGCCAGCTCATGCCTTCGCCTTATCGCGAGGCGCATGACGGCTATCTCGAGCGCTATCTCCGCACCGGCGAGCGGCGCATCATTGGTATCGGCCGGGTCGTGGTGGGCCAGCGCGCCGATGGCTCGACTTTTCCGATGGAGCTGCAAGTGGCGGAACTCCAAGTGGCGGAGATGGCGAGCGGTGGGCGGCGCCTGTTTACCGGTTTCGTGCGCGATCTCACCGAGCAGCAACAGGCCGAGCGGCGGCTCCAGGATCTGCAGGCGCGGCTGGTGCATAGCGCGCGGCTCGGCACGCTCGGCCGCATGGCCTCGACCCTGGCGCACGAGATCAACCAGCCGCTTACCGCGATCGCCAATTATGTCCAGGCGGCGCGGCAATTGCTGGCAAGCGGGCGGGCGGATCTGCATCCCAGGGTTATCGATGCCATGACCAAGGCGGCGGCGCAGGCGGCGCGCGCCGGGGCGATCATCCAGCGGCTGCGCCAGTTCGTCTCCCGTGGCGAGACGGCGCGCCGGGCCGAGGATCTCAACAAAATCGTCGAGGAAGCGGCGGCGCTGGCGCTGCTCGGCGCGCGCGAATACGGCATCCGGGTGAATTTTTCTCTCCGTCCCGATCTGCCAGTGGTGCTCGCGGATGCGGTGCAGGTGCAGCAGGTCGTGCTCAATCTCGTGCACAACGCGGTGGAAGTGCTGCAACCTTGCGCGCGCCGCGAGATCGATATCGCGACCGGCATTGCTGCCGTCACGGGATTTGCCGAGGTCACGGTCGCCGACACCGGCCCGGGTCTTGCCGATGAAGTCCGGGAAAACATCTTTCGCCCGTTCATTTCGACCAAGCGCGAGGGCATGGGGCTTGGGCTTTCGATCTGCCGCGAGATCGTCGAAAGTCATGGAGATCGG
>JAKCCP010000373.1 GCA_021841985.1 Pseudomonadota bacterium
GCATAACCCCTTGCGGGCCATCATCGCCGAGCTGCTCGACCCCGCGGCGCTGGTCCTGCCCACCGCGCCCTGCCTCACGGTGGTCGCGACCGATGTCGAGACCGGCGCAGCGGCGCTGTTCGGCAATGCCGAGATCACCGTCGATGTGCTGCTCGCCTCGACCTGCCTGCCTTTCGTGTTTCCCGCCGTCGAGATCGACGGGCGCGCCTATTGGGATGGCGGCTATGCTGGCAACCCGCCGCTTGCCCCGCTCCTCGCCCCGCATCCGCCCGACGACCTCGTGCTCATCGCCGCGCAACCGGCGCGGCGACCGGGCGTGCCCCGCACACCGGCGGAAATTCTCAACCGACTCAACGAGATCGCCTGCCATAACGTGCTCCAGGCCGAGCTTGCCGCCTTGCCGGCGGGGCTGCGGCTGCGCTCTTTCACCGCTGACGCCGAGCTGCGCGACCTGCCGATTTCGTCCAAATTCAACGCCGATCCGGATTTTCTGGCCAGTCTCTTTGCCGCTGGCCGCGCCGCCTCCGCCACCCTCACCCTCACCGTCCCGCCGCGCCCGGGTTTACCGAGCCCCGATGCGCTGGCGGCGGTGACGGGATAGTTCGCATGGGCGCGTCGATGGCCGAAACCGCGCCGCGCCGCAGCCTCTCTTCCAGCCTGCTCTGGCTCACGCTCGGTGTGGTGCTGGTCACCGAGGCGCTGATTTTCTTCCCGAGTCTCGGCCATGAGCGCCGCGCCTGGCTGGAGCGCCATGTGCGCGAGGCCAATATCGCGGCCCTCGCGGTCGCCGGCGCGCCGCACGGCCTGCTCGACCCGGCGACGCGCGATGATCTCTTGCGCCTCTCGGGCGATGAGCTGATCCGCCTGCACCGCACTTCGGGCGTGGAGCTAGTGCTCGCCCCACCGGGACAAATCATCCCGCTCGCCCGCTACGATCTCCGCCACGAGACGCTGCTCGCCGGCATCGGTTATGCGCTCGCCGATCTTTTCCGCACCCAGGACCGCCCGATCGAGGTGATCGGCAACAGCCCGCTGCGCCCGGCCACCGTCGTCGAGCTGATCATGCATGAGCGCGAGCTGCTCGATGTGCTGCACGACTATGCCTGGCAGATCGCGGCGCTTTCGCTGATCATCGCCGCGGTCACTGGTGGGCTGGTTTATGTTGCGATGCTGATCCTGCTGGTGCGGCCGATCCGGCGCATCACCGATTCGATCGTCGCCTTCCGCGCCGACCCCGAGCATGGCACGCCGCTCGATCCTGTTGGCGTCAGCCTGCTCGGCGATGACGAGATGGCGGTCGCCGGGCGCGAACTGGCGGCGATGCAGCAGGAATTGCGCGCCGCCCTGTGGCGCAACGCCCGGCTCGCCGCGTTGGGCACGGCAATGGCCAAGGTCAGTCACGATCTGCGCGGCATTCTCGCCTCCGCCATGCTGGCCGCGGACCGGCTGAGCGAAAGCGACGACCCGCGGCTTCGCCGTTCCGGCGAGGTGCTGGTGCGCGCCATCGAACGCGCCACCGACCTCGCCCGCCGGATGCTCGATTTCGTCCGCGAGGGACCGCCAAGCACGACGCGGGAGACATTTCCGCTGCGTTCCCTGCTCGCCGAGGTGCGGGAGGTGATCCTGCCGGTCGCGCCGGGCTTCGCCATTGATATCCAGATCGCCGAGGGACTTTGCATCGAGGCCGATCGCGAGCAATTGTTCAGGGTTTTCGTCAATCTGCTGCGCAATGCCGCCGAGGCCGGGGCGCGGCGCGCCGAGGTCAGGGCGGCGCCGAGCGAATGCGGGATCGAGATCATGATCGAGGATGATGGGCCGGGCCTACCTGAGCCAGTGCGCGCCCATCTCTTCCGCCCCTTTGTCGGCTCGTTTCGCCGTGGCGGCACCGGGCTCGGGCTGGCGATTTCGCGCGACCTGATGCGCGCCCATGGCGGCGATATTGCCCTCGCGGCGACCGGGCCGGGGGGTACCGCGTTTCGTCTCACCCTCGCCTGCGCCACGTCCCCCACCGCGGCCTCCGAGCCGGGACCGCGTTCGGCGGTGCCGTAGGGGAAAGGCGCCGTGAAGGGAGCATACGCATGATTCCGCCTACCGGGAGGGTTTGCCTGCCGGGCCGGCGAGGCTGGGGCTTGGCCCCAGATCCCACCAGGGGCCGCACCCCTGGACCGCATCCCGCCGCACCGGC
The DNA here is from genome assembly GCA_021841985.1 of Pseudomonadota bacterium. The sequence goes on from JAKCCP010000373.1 coordinate 2,186, forward strand.
CAGCCGCCCGCGCGCATGACGGAAAATGCGCTCTGCGCCTGCGGCAGTGGGCTTGCTGGCTTGCGCTGCTGCCGGGCGCCCGAGGCGGCGCTGGCGGCGCCGGCGGCCGGTTGGCGGCTCGACCCGCTGCTCGCCGAAGCCGAGGCGGCGCTCGGGCGCAATGAGCGGGCCCGCGCGCTGGCGCTCGCGCGCGACGTGCTCGATCTTGCGCCGGGGCGCGTCGACGCGCTCTGGCTGCTCGCCCGCCTGCTCCGGCTGGAAGGGCCTGCGAGCGCCGCGGAAGCGGTGCTGCGGCGGATCATCGCGCGCAATCCCAACCATGTCGGGGCGACCCACGACCTCACCCTCCTGCTGTTCGGTCGCGGCGCCCTGGCGGAGGCGGAACAGCAGGCGCGCAATGCGGTGCGCATCGCGCCCCAGCACCCGCAATCGCATAATCTGCTCGGCATGGTGCTGACCGAGGCCAATCATGCCTGGATCGGCGAATACCACTATCGCCGGGCGCTCGAATTGCGCGGCGGCGAGGATGCCATCTTGCTCGCCAATCTCGCCTGGAACCTCAAGAACCAGGGTCGCATGGCGGAGGCCCGCGGGTTCTATGAAAAAGCCACCCGATTGGGGCCGGACGAGGTCAAAACCCTGCTCGGCTGGGCGATGCTGG
>JAKCCP010000059.1 GCA_021841985.1 Pseudomonadota bacterium
AGGGCTCGCCGCGCCGGGGCTCGCCGCGCCGGGGCTCGATCGGCAGACCGCGCGGGAATTGATCGCCGATCTTCAGGATCCCGAGAAGCGGGCGAAGCTGATCGCCGCCCTCCGCGCCCTCGCGGCCGCCTCGGGTGAGGCGCATCTGCCGCCACCGGCGCCGGTCGCGGCGGCGACGACCCCGCTCCGTCTGCCGCTGGCACCGAACAGCCTCGGCGCGCAGATCCTGGTCGATGCCTCGCACCGGTTGCAGACGGGCTCGAAGCGGGTCGTCCAAAGCGTCCAGGCGGTGACCGATTTTCAGGCGATCGGCGACTGGCTGCGCGACACCGCGACCGATCCCTATGCCCAGGCACGCTTCTTCGCCGCCCTCTGGCGTCTCGTCCTGATCCTCGCGATCGGGCTGGTCGCCGATATCCTCGCCGAACGCGCCTTGCGCCGGCCGCGGCGCAGCCTGGAGGCGATGGTCGGCGGCGGCGCCGAGGCGATGACCCCCACCCCCGACGGCGGCCCCGCGGCAGCGCCGTCCGAGACCGAACCGGCAACCTCCGATGAGCCGCTCGCGCCGGCGCCGCCGGCGGCCGGCGCGCCGGTGATCGCGATCGCGCTCTCGCGGCTGCCCTTCGTCCTGTTCCGGTTCCTGCTCGAACTGGTGCCATCCCTGATCCTGCTCGGCTTCGTCTATGGCCTGCTCAGCACGCCGCTCGCCGGTCGCGCCTCGACGCAGGTGGTGATCCTGGCGGTGGTCGATGCCTTCGTCACGGTGCAGGTGGTGATGGCGGCGGTGCGTTCGCTGATCTCGCCGGATAACCCCGGGATGCGGGTGTTCGGGCTCGACGACGCGGCGGCGCTGGCGATCACCCGCTGGGTGCGGCGGCTGGTCGCGGTCAGCATCTTCGGCTACGCGCTGGCCGAGGTCGGCCTCGTCTTCGGCCTCGACGCGGACGCCCATGACGCGCTGCTCAAGATCATCGCCCTCATCGTCCACGTCATGCTGGTGGTGGTGGTGTTCAAGAACCGCCGGCTGGTCGCCGGCTGGATCGCGCCGAGCAAGGAGGATGGCGGCGCGATCGCGCTGGCGCGGCAGCGGGCGGCGCGGCTTTGGCATCATGTCGCGATCATCGCCATCCTCGGCCTGTGGCTGGTCTGGGCGCTCGGCGTGCCGGACGGCTACCGGATGCTGCTCAAGATCGGCGCGCTGAGCGTGGTCGTTCTCATCGCCGGGCGGGCGGCGCGGCAGGTGCTGCTCGGCGCCCTCGACCGCATGTTTCATGTCGGCGCCGAGCCGATCGCCGGGCTCGAGGTGGTGCCGGGGCTGGTCAGCATCTCGGCGCGGGCGCGGAGCTATTACCGGCTGCTGCGTGCCATCGTCTCCGGGATCATCACCGCGACGATCCTGGTGTTGCTTTTGCAGGCCTGGGGCTTCGGCGCCTTCGACTGGTTCAGCGATGGCGCGCTCGGCGAACGGGTGATCTCGGCGCTGGTCACCATCGCCTTGGTGCTGTTTCTCGTGCTCGTGGTGTGGGAGGGGGTCAATGAGCTGATTCTCCGCCAGGTCGCGCGCCTCACGAGCCAGGGCCACGCGGCGCGGGCGAGCCGGATGCGGACGCTTTTGCCGATGATCCGCGCCGCCCTCGCGGTGGTCCTGTTCCTGATCGCCGGGCCGGTCGCGCTGTCGGAGATCGGCGTCAACATCGCGCCCTTGCTCGCCGGCGCCGGCATCGTCGGCGTCGCCATCGGGTTTGGGTCACAAAAACTGGTGCAGGATCTGATCACCGGCGTCTTCCTGCTGCTCGAAAACGCGATGCAGGTCGGCGACTGGGTGACGCTGGCCGGGGTTTCGGGCTCGGTCGAGGCGCTTTCGGTGCGCACCATTCGTCTGCGCGCCGGCGACGGCTCGGTGCATATCATTCCCTTCAGCGCCGTGACCACGGTCAATAACAGCAATCGCGGCCTCGGCAACGCCGCCGTCAGCGTCAGCGTCGCCTATAAGGAGGACACCGATCGCGTCGGCGAGGCGCTGCGCGAGGTCGCGGCCGGGATGCGCAAGGATCCCGCCTATCAGCGCGGCATGCTGAGCGATCTGCAACTCTGGGGCGTGGACAAGATCGAGGGCGCCGTCGTGACCATCGCCGGCCAGATCGTCTGCACCGACAGCGCCCGCTGGGGGGTGCAGCGCGAATTCCACCGGCGCATGAAAAAACGCTTCGAGGAACTCGGCATCGAGATCGCCAATCCGACCCAGACGGTGGTGCTGCTGACCCCGCCCGGCCAGGAGGCGCCGGCGCAAGCCGCGCCATCGCGGCGGGAAGCGGCGCAATGAGTGAGTTGCCGCGCGCGATCGCCGCGCGCGGCTTCGCCTTCGTCCCGGCGGCGGCGATGCGGGCCGAACTCGCGCGCCACGGCACCCTCGATGATTGGGCGGGGTTCGCCGCAAGCTGGAACGATCTCGGCCGCGACACCTACATGGCCGATGGCGGCCGCTACCGCAAACGCCGCTTCGCGGTGTTCACCGCCGATCCCGGCGACCCGGCGATCCGGCGCGCGGCGCATCAGCCGCATTACCAGTCACGCGACTATAATCCCCTCAATGGCGGCATCGCGCGCTGGTTCGCGCCGGTCCAGGACGAGATCGCCGCGAGCGCGAGCTTCACGACCATCCTCCGCTTCTGCCGCGCCCTCTTCGAGGCTTTGTGCGCCGATGTCGCCTGGCATATCGAGGCGCATCAATTCCGCATCGAGGCCCGCGCCGGCGCGCCCGGCAAGCCGACCCCGGAAGGGCTGCATCGCGACGGGGTCGATTACGTTCTCGTCCTGATGATCGGGCGCGAGAACATCGAGCG
>JAKCCP010000290.1 GCA_021841985.1 Pseudomonadota bacterium
CCCGCCGGCGGAGACGCGCAGCAGGTCGATCTCGCCGCGCGGATGGCCGCGCGCGATCAATTCCCGATGAAAACGCAGAAAGAGCGGGTTGGCGAAGGCACCGGGCTTGCCGCGCCCAGTCCAGCTCCGCTGATGCAGGACGGCGAGCGCGTCGAGAAACGCCTCGGCCTCGGCGACATCGGCGGCGCGACGCAGGCTCAAAGCCCCCCGCGTCGCATAACTCCGCGCCGAGCGCCGCAATTGATAGCGGGTGTTGGCGCTGCGCCCGGCGAGAAATCCGCCCTCGGCCGCGCGCGCTTTGGCGAGATCGACGAAGGGGGCGTCTCGCGTCTCGCGCGCGTGGCCACCGTGCCGCGCCGCCGCCGCGAGATGCCGCGCGTCCACCCCGCTCAAAATCACGCGCTGGCCGCCAAGCGCCGCGAGGCCGGCGGCGATCACCTCGGTGTCGTCTGCCGTCTCGCGCGCCAGCAGCAGCCCGTTTTCCTCGACGAACACCGCATCCCAGGCCGGATCGCCACTTTCGCCGAGGAACAGTCGCGCCCCTCCCCACCAGGTGCTGCGACGATTGAGGAGGCCGAGCGCGACCTCCCGCCCATCCGTCGTCACGCGGAGCAGCCAGGGGTGGGAAAAACGCGCCGCGGCGAGGCAGCCGGTCCAGGTCCAGCTTTGGAAGAACGATCCCGCCGCCGCCGCCTCGAATGCCCGCCATCGCGCCTCGAGAGCGGCGAAATCGGTGACCGGTTCCCGCCACGCTTCCAGCCCGCGCGTGTTCGTCGCCTGCTCTTTCGCCATCCGGTGCAACCTGAAATATTTCCTTATAGGGTGAATTTTGCAACCAAACTCTTGTCATTTTATTGTTTTGTAACCATACAGACACGTGTCATGGGCTACAAATCCACTATTGATTCTCACGGCCAGGGGGAACGGCGTCACGCTTCGCGCCGCACGCTCACCACCTTGGCGTTCGTTACCCTGGCGTTCGTTACCCTGGCGGCGACGCCGCTGCGGGCCGCCGCGGTGACCAGTTTCAATACCGGGCTCAGCGCCGATCAGAATTTTCTCTGGGGCCCCTCCGATGGCGGCTGGCTCTATACGCCGACGGCGAGCTACGACCTCGCCGGGATCGCCACCAGCTTCGCGGTGTTCGGCGCCACGCCGCAGGATGTCGTCGTCGGGCTCTATGACGCCCTGCCTTCCGCCGGCGGCCATCTGCTCGGCAGTTTTTCGCTGGCCACCAATACCGGCCGCGGCGTCTGGGTGAGCGGCGATTTCGCGGCCCCCATCGCGCTGACCGCCGGACAGGCGTATTTCGTCGACTTCTCCCATCTCGGCGCCTTGAACGTCGTCGCTCCCCCGTCCGGCGCCGGGCCGGTGAGCTTCAACCCCGCCGGCACCGCTCTCTCGCCGTTTTATTTCGATCAGTTGACCGCGACGCCAGGGATGGACCCCAACCTCGATATCTTCAGCGAGCCGCTGCTGCAATTCCTGCCCGCGACGACGTCCAACGCCGAGGGCGTTCCCGAGCCCGCGCCGCTGGCCATGCTCGCCAGCGGAATCCTGATCCTCGCCCTGATCCGCCGCCGCTCCGCGAGGCGCTGAGCCAAGCGGCGCCCCGGGTGGGTGGAAGAGAAGAAATGTTCTTTTTTGGCAAAAAAGAACCAAAAAACTTTTGTCCGTTTGGCGGTGTCGGGGGCGAAATGGCTATTCCCGCGCCGGGGCGCCGAGGACGGCGTCCTCATGGCGGATGATGCGGCGGGCGAGGCGCAGCGCCTGGTAGCAATCATCGGCCTCGGCGGCGAGCAGGGCACGATCGAGAATTTCGCGGGCGAGCTGCGAGGTGGTCGCCTCCTTGAACGCCTCGATCAGCAGTTTCGCCTCGGCGAGCCCTTGCTGGCGTTCCTCCTCGGTGCCGATATAAGCGGTCTGCAAGGCGAAGTAGACGCGCCGCGCCGGGGAATTGGCCTCGTTCGGCGCCATGATCTGCTTGCCGAACAGAAAGCGCGCGCGCGCCGCGAGTTCGATGCGGGTTTTGTTGCGAAAGCGGATCGCGGCGCCGTTGACGATCATCATCTCGCCTTGCCGCAATTCCAGGATCAGGTTCGACATGCGCCGTTCTGCGGCCTCCCGGTTGACGCCGACGGGAGGCTTGGAGATCTGCGCCGATACCCGCCAGTTTTGCGGTCATCCGCGCAGCCAAACCGCCCGGCCCGGCCTTGCCCGCGCCCCGTTCTGGAACGCGGTCCCCGCATCATCGCCGGGATCGCTTAATCTCTGATGAACGTGATGAACGCGGCGCGCCTCCGGCGGGCGGAAACCCGGCTCGGCGTCGAGCACGACGAGATCCAACACCGAGGGTCGCGGCCGCGTCGGCAGCGAAAGCCGGGCAGCGCCATTGGTCCAGCGCCAGAGACCAGCGCCATCCCGTTCCAGGGCATGAAAGCCCGCCCCGATCGCCGGGCCGTCGAGCGGCACCGGCCGCCCGTCGCAGGCAATGGCGCCGAGCCGCACGCCCAGCCGCCGGTAATCGAGCCGCGCCGGCGCCGAGCCGACCGGCACCCCGCTCCGGGAGAGGATGTCGATGGTCTCGTTGCCGCCCCCCCGCCCGCTCGGCGGCAACAGGAAGCGATGCAGCTTCCCGTGCGTGGCCGCCGGGCGCAAGAGCGCCTGGCCGAGGCGAAGACGAAGATCGGCGCCGGTCTCGCGCCGCCAGCCGAGGATTTCGGCGCGGGCGACGAGGCGCCGCCGCATCCGCGTCACCGCCTCGCCGCCGAGGCAAAGCGGCGCGCAGGCATTTTCCCAGCCGGTGAGGGGAGTGAAATCCGG
>JAKCCP010000086.1 GCA_021841985.1 Pseudomonadota bacterium
ATGTCTCCCGCCCTTGCTCCCGCCTCTGGATCATCGTCTTCTCTCGATCTCCTTTGCATCGGCAACGCCATCGTCGATGTCGTCGCGCCGGTCGCCGAGGATTTTCTCGCCGGGCACGGCATGACCAAGGGCGTGATGCAACTGATCGACGCCGCCGCCGCCGAAACCCTCTATGCCGCGATGCCGCCGGGGATCGAGAGCAGCGGCGGCTCGGCCGCCAATACCGCGGCGGTCGCGGCCGGGCTCGGGGCGCGGGTCGGGTTTCTCGGCAAGGTCGCCGCCGATCAACTCGGCGCGGTGTTCCGCCACGATATCGTCGCCGCCGGGGTGCGTTACCCCACCCCGCCGCTCACCGCTGGCGCCCCGACGGCGCGCTGTCTCATCCTCGTCACCCCGGACGGGCAGCGGACGATGAACACCTTCCTCGGCGCCTCGGTGACGTTCAGCGAATCCGATCTCGATCATGATCTGATCAAGGCCGCGAAAACCCTCTATCTCGAGGGATTTCTCTTCGACCCGGCGCCGGCCCAGGCCGCCTTCCGCGCCGCCGCAAGCCTCGCGCGTGAGGCCGGCAACCGGGTCGCGCTCTCGCTCTCCGATCCGTTCTGCGTCGCCCGCCACCGCGACGCCTTCCGGGCGTTGTTGCCGACGATCGATATTCTCTTTGCCAATGAGGCGGAAATCACCAGCCTGTTCGAGACCGACGATTTCGACCGCGCGGCGGCGGCGGCGCGAAAGGCGGTGCCGCTCGCGGTGCTGACGCGGAGCGAGCGCGGCAGCCTGATCGTCCAGGGCGCCGAGCAGGCGATGGTGCCGGCGGCGCCGGCGGAGGTCGTCGATACCACCGGCGCCGGCGACGCCTATGCGGCGGGCTTCCTCACCGGTCATGGCCAGGGGCGTGGCCTCGCCGCCAGCGGCTGGCTCGGCAGCCGCGCGGCGGCGGCGGTGATCGGCCATTACGGCGCCCGCCCGCGCCTCGACCTCGCCGGCCTCGCGCAGGCCAGCCATTAAGCGATAGATAAGGTCATCATCGTCAGCGGGACGGATGGGGCAGGAAAGGTTAGGGTATGGGGGCCAGCGGATTTCCGATTGATCTGATCCTATTCGGCATGATCGCGCTGTTTCTGGTGCTGCGGCTCCGCAGCGTGCTCGGCCGGCGCACCGGCTTCGAGCGCCCGGAGCCGCCGCCGACCCTCGCCGAGGGCGGCACCGTGATCGAGGGCCACGCCGAACCGGTCGCCATGCCGCCGGCGCCGAAACGCGGCTTCCCCGCGCCCGACAGCCCGGCGACGCAAGCGCTCGCGGCGATGCGCGGCATCGACCGCAGCTTCGACCCGATGTCTTTCCTCGCGGGCGCCGAACGCGCCTTCCGCCTCATCGTCACCGCTTACGCGAAGGGCGACCGCGCCACCCTGGCGCCGCTGCTCGGCCCCGAAACCGGCCAGATTTTCGCCGCCGCGATCACCGCGCGCGAGGCCGCCGGCGAAACCGTCGAGAGCGAGATCAAGGCGCTGCTCGCCACGACCATCACCGATGCCGCGCTCGCCGGCACCCGCGCCAGCATCACCGTCCGCTTCGTCTCCGACCAGGTGAGCCTGACCCGCGGACGGGACGGCGAGATCGTCCACGGCGGTGAGGCGGTGACCGAGATCACCGATCTCTGGGTGTTCGAGCGCGACCTCACCAGCGCCGATCCGTCGTGGCGGCTGGCCGCGGCGCAAAGCCACTGAAATTTCCAGGAAGTTCCGATGATCCGAGGCGATACGATGCGCCGCCGGTGGCGGCAGGCGGCCGGGCTGGCCTTGCCCCTCCTGCTCGCCGCCTGCGTCGTCGCGCCGCAGCAAGCCGCGCCTCCCCACATGGCGCTGACCGCGGTCGCCTTCACCGATCTCCCGGGCTGGGCGCAGGATGACAGCGCCGCCGCCCTCACCGCCTTCACGCGGAGCTGTGCGCGGCTCGCGGTCATGCCGGCGGATCAGCGGCTCGGCGGCGAGGGGCTGGCGGAGACGCGCGGCGGGCGGGCGGAAAACTGGCGCGCGCTCTGCGAACAAGCCCGCCACCTGCCGCCCGGAGACCAGGGCGAGGCCCGGCATTTCTTCGAGAGCGGGTTCCAACCCTACCTCGTCAGCGAACCCAACACCGCCGAGGCCCTCTATACCGGCTATTACGAGCCCGAACTGCGCGGCGCGCGCAGCCCCGGCGGCGCTTTCCAGACCCCGCTGCTCGGCCGCCCGCTCGATCTCGTCACCGCCGATCTCGGCGATTTCGCGGCTGATCTCAAAGGCCGCCACCTCGCCGGGCGGGTCAGCAACGGCCGCCTCGTCCCCTATCCGACGCGCGCCGAAATCGATGCCGGGGCGCTCGCCAGCCAGCGCCTCGCGATCCTTTGGGTGAACAGTCCGATCGAGGCGTTTTTTTTGCAAATCCAGGGCTCCGGCAGGATAGATCTGCCGGACGGCACGCTGGTGCGGGTGGCCTATGCCGGACAGAACGGCAGGCCCTACGTGCCGATCGGGCGCGTCCTCGCCGCGCGCGGCGAGATCACCGCCGATCAGATCTCCGAGCAAACCATCCGCGCCTGGCTGACCGCGCACCCCAAACAGGCGCAGGCGGTGATGGAAGAAAACCCCGATTACGTGTTTTTCCGTGAATTGCACGATTATCCCGCCGATCTCGGCCCCCCCGGCACGCTCGGCGCGCCGCTGACGCCGGAGCGCTCGCTCGCCGTCGACCGCCAGTTCATCCCGCTCGGCGCGCCGGTGTTCATCGCGACGACCGATCCGGTGAGCCACACGCCGCTCGCACGGCTGATGG
>JAKCCP010000142.1 GCA_021841985.1 Pseudomonadota bacterium
GCCCATGCGCCAGAAATTATCGCTGGTCGGAATGCGGATGATGCGGCTCTCGGGCAGGCCGGCGATCTTGCGCCAGAGCGAAGCCGCCGCCTCATCCTCGGAATAGACGGTAACCAGAAGCCGCTCCGGCGGGAGCGCGAAATCGCGGGTGATCAGCGTCCAGGCGAGGTCGATCGCAACATCCTTGAAGTAATCGCCGAAGCTGAAATTGCCCAGCATCTCGAAAAACGTATGATGGCGGGCGGTATAGCCGACATTGTCGAGATCGTTATGCTTGCCGCCGGCGCGGACGCATTTCTGTGCCGTGGTCGCGCGGCGATAGGGCCGCGTCTCCTGGCCGGTGAAGACGTTCTTGAACTGCACCATGCCGCTGTTGGTGAACAGCAAGCTGGGGTCGTTGCGCGGCACCAGGGGCGAGCTTTCCACCACCTGATGGCCGTTGCGGGCGAAGAAATCGAGGAAGGCGGCGCGGATGTCGTTGCTGCTGGTCATCGTGACCGGAAGGCCCCTGGATCTCTGGGTTTGCACTGGTCGATGCAAAAACCATTACCCCAGGCGCCCCCGCCTGTCACCTTGGCCCCGCCTGTCCCCTTGGCGTCGCGCGGCTTACTGGCCGAGTTCGACGAGCACGATCTCCGCCGCCTCGCCGCCGGTAATGGTGATCTCACTCTCGCCGCTGATCGCGGCACCATCCCGCGGGCCGAGCGTCTCGCCGGCGCGCGTGCCGCGCGCCCCGCTATTGACCGTGATCGTGCCGCTGGCGGCGACGATATAGGCGCCGCCCCCTTCCGGCAGGCGGTGGTGAAAAATCTCGCCGGCGCCGAGCCGCCCGGCGAGCACCGCGGCATCCGCGTGGAGCGGCAGCGCGCCGAGCCCGTCATGCGCCGCCCGGCCGCTGGCGAGAACCCGCAAACCGCCGCCCTCGCTCGGGAATTGCCGCGTCCCCCAGCCCGGCGTGACGGCACGCCGATTGGGCATCACCCAGATCTGGAAAAGCCGCGTCGGCACCGTTTCGCGATTGTATTCGGCATGGACGATGCCGGTGCCGGCATGCATCACCTGGACGTCGCCGGCCTCGGTGCGGCCCTCATTGCCGAGACTGTCCTTATGCGTGATGGCGCCCGCGCGGACATAGGTGATGATCTCCATCTCGCGATGCGGGTGCGGATCGAAGCCGCGCTGCGGGGCGATCTCATCGTCATTCCAGACCCGGAGCGGGCCGAACCCCATCCGCTCTGGGTCATGATACTCGCCGAAGCTGAAATGATGGCGGGCGTTCAGCCAATCGTTGCGAAAACGACCGAGACCGGCGAACGGACGAAGATCGATCATGGCGCGGCTCCTGCTTGTCCGGGGTTATTTGTTCGATATCGAAGAATTTGTGGCCGTTACCTGGGGGCACGGCGGAGACGAGTCAAGAGGACGGTATCGTCCCCCCATTGACGGGTTGGTTGCATTATATTGCCGACCTCGTCACTCTTGCCGCAAACGGCGCGGACGCGGAAAACCGGGGAGGGAGTGGTGCCAGAGGGATCAACGAAAGGGACGGGCGCGGACGAGGCTGCGGGCAATGCCGCCTCGTGGTTCATCGATCGCCACGGACGCGAAGGGCGCGGCGAACGGATCGCCTTCATCGATCCCTGGCGCCGCCTGACCTATGCCGGGCTGCAAGCGGAGGCGGCGCGGTTCGCCGCCTCACTCGCCATGGCGGGGATTCGCCGGGAGCAGCGGATCGCGCTGATCCTCCGTGACAGTTGCGCGTTTCCGGTCGCGTTCTGGGGCGCGCTCTGGGCCGGCATCGTGCCGGTGCCGCTCAACACCCTGCTGCCGCCGCCGCTGCTCGCCGCCCTCCTCGCCGATTGCCGGGCCGGCCTCGTTCTCGTCTCGGCGCCGCTCTATCCCGCCCTCGCCCCGGCGCTCGCGGCGCTCGCGGCGCCGCCCCTGGTGGTGATCGTCGAGGAAGGCGCGGACAAAGCGCCGGCCGGCCTGCAAAGCCTCGCCGATTTCCTCGCCGGTGCGGCGCCGGCGCCAATGGTCGCCGCCTCGCCCGATGAGGTCGCCTTCTGGCTCTATTCCTCGGGCTCGACCAGCACGCCCAAGGGCACCAAACACGTCCATGCCAGCCTCCGCGCGACCTATGAGACCTATGGCCGCCAGGTGCTCGGCATTGCCCCGGACGATCTGATGTTTTCCGCCGCCAAGCTGTTTTTCGCCTATGGGCTCGGCAATGCGATGACATTCCCGATGGCGGTCGGCGCCACCACCGTCCTGCTTCCCGAGCGGCCGACGCCGGAGCAGGTCTTCGCCGTCCTCAGCGCCCATCAGCCGAGTATTTTCGGCGGCGTGCCGACGCTTTACGCCGCCATGCTGGCCCATCCCGGGCTCACCCCCGGCGCCGGCTCGCCGCGGCTTCGGCGCGCGATCTCGGCCGGCGAGCCCTTGCCCGAGCGGATCGGGCGGGAGTGGAGGCAGCGTGTCGGCGTCGACATCCTGGACGGCATCGGCTCGACCGAGATGCTGCACATCTTCCTCTCCAACCGCCCCGACGATATCCGCCATGGCACCACCGGGCGCGCCGTTCCCGGCTATGATCTCAAGCTGCTCGACGAGCAGGACCATGAACTGAGCGGGGTCGCCGAGGGCGAATTGCTGGTGCGCGGCGCCTCCGCCGCCGACGGTTACTGGAACCAGCGCGACAAAAGCCGCCGCACCTTCGCCGGCGAATGGACGCGCACCGGCGACACCTATGCCCGCGACGCCGAGGGCTATTACCATTACCGCGGCCGCGCCGACGACATGATGAAGGTC
>JAKCCP010000275.1 GCA_021841985.1 Pseudomonadota bacterium
GCGATCAGCCGGTCGTGCCGCGGTTTGAAAAGCAAGACGGCACCGGCCCGCACCCCCGCCCGGCCACCCAACGTCAGTATATTGGCATTGGGTGGCCGGGCGGGGGTGCGGGCCGGTGCCGTCTTGCTTTTCAAACTGAGACACTACCGATTTTCCGCCGTGCGCGATCAGAGGTCGATTTTCAGCAGCGCGCCCAGTTCGCCCATGATGCCGCGGCGGAAGGCGAGCACGCAGGCGATGAAGATCACACCTTGCGTCACCGTCACCCAGGCGCCGAAGGGGGCGAGATAATTCTCCATCCCGGTGACCACGAGGGCGCCTGCGACGGGGCCGAAAATCGTGCCGAGCCCGCCCAACAGCGTCATCAGCACGACCTCGCCCGACATCGAGAAATGCACATCCGTCAGCGTCGCGATGCCGAACACCAGGGATTTCGTGCCGCCCGCGATGCCGGCCATGAAGGTCGAGATGACGAAGGCGATGAGCTTATAGCTGTCGGTGCGGTAGCCGAGCGAGGTGGCGCGCGGCTCGTTTTCGCGGATCGCCTTCATCACCTGGCCGAACGGCGAATGCACGACGCGATGCAGGAGCAGGAAGCCCGCGAGGAAAATCGCCGCCGTCATCCAATACATCGCCATGTCGTTCTGCAACGAGAAGACCCCGAACAGCCGTCCGCGTGGTACCTGCTGGATGCCGTCCTCGCCGCCGGTGAACGGCGCCTCGACGCAGAAGAAATAGACCATTTGCGCGAGCGCCAGGGTGATCATGGCGAAATAGAGCCCCTGGCGGCGGATCGCCAGCCAGCCGAACACCAAGCCCAGCGCCGCGCCGCCCAGACCGCCGAGAAGGATGGCGACCTCCGGCGTCAAGCCCCAGTTTTTCGCGGTCCAGGCGGTGACATAGCCGCCGATGCCGAAAACGCGGCGTGGCCGAAAGAAAGCAGCCCGACATAGCCGATCAAGAGGTTGAACGCCGCGGCGAAGAGGGCGAAACACAGCACCTTCATCACGAAAACCGGATAGAGCACGCCAGGGGCCACGATCACCAGCGCGATGAGAATGCCGAGCGCCATCCCTTGCGCGCGCGAATATCCGAGCATCACGCGGTCTTTCCGAAAAGCCCGGCGGGTCGCGTCAGCAGCACGATCACCATGACCACGAAAATCACGGTATCGGAGGCTTGCGGGTAGAACACCTTGGTCAGCCCCTCGACAACCCCGAGACCAAAACCGGTCAGCACCGAACCGATGATCGAGCCCATGCCACCGATGACGACGACGGCGAAAACCGTGATGATGAAGTTCGACCCCATATTGGGATTGACCGAATAGATCGGCGCCGCCAGCACCCCGGCAAAGGCCGCGAGGGCGACACCCCCGGCATAGGTGAGCGAGACCAGGCGCGGCACGTTCACCCCGAATGCCTGCACCAGGGCGGGATTTTCGGTCGCCGCGCGCAACGTCGAGCCGAGCCGGGTCTTTTCGATGATCAGCCAGGTCGCCAAACAGACGACGAAGGCCACGACCACCACCCAGCCGCGATAGATGGGGAGGAACATGAAGCCGAGATTGACCGCGCCGCTCAGAATGGCAGGGATCTGATAGGGCAGGCCGGAACTGCCGAATTCATTGCGGAACAAGCCCTCGATCACCAGGGCGAGGCCGAAGGTGAGCAAGAGGCCGTAGAGGTGATCGAGCTTGTAGAGCCGGCTGATCACGGTTTTTTCCAACACAATGCCGAAAACGCCGATGATCAGCGGCGAGAGCAGCAGCGCGAACCAGTAATTGATGCCGAGATAGTTGAGCAGCATCCAGGCGACGAAGGCGCCCATCATGAACAGCGCGCCATGGGCGAAATTGATGATGTTCAGCATGCCGAAAATGATGGCGAGGCCGAGCGACAGCAGCGCGTAGAATCCGCCATTGATCAATCCGAGCAGGAGCTGGCCGAAAAGCAGCGGCGCCGGAATGCCGAAAATGCTGAACATGTTTTCTCTGCCGCGGGATCAGGCGTGCACCAGGGGGCAGTTGCCGTCCTTGAGCGGGCGGAACGCCTCATCGCCCGGGGTGGTGAAGAGGAGTTTGTAGTAGTCCCAGGGGCCCTTGCTCTCGGAGGGTTTCTTCACCCCGAACAGATAGGCCGGCACCAGCACCCGACCATCCTCGCGGATATGGTTCTTGCCGAACGCGTCATCATCGGTCGGCATCGCCTTCATGCGCGCAATCGTCGCCGCCCCGCTCGCCTTGGCCGCCGCGGCCCCGAGATCGACGACCGCCTTGAGATAGTGGATGGTGCCGGCATAGCAGCCGGCCTGCACCATGTTGGGGATGTTGTTCGGCGTCTTGTCCTTGACCCGGCTGGTGAAGGCGCGCGTGCGATCATTGAGATCCCAGTAGAAGCTCTCCGTCAGCACCAGCCCTTGCGCGGTCTCCAGGCCGAGCGCGTGGACATCGGTGATGAACATCAGGAGGGCGGCGATCTGGGTCTTGCCGGTCAGGCCGAATTCATGCGCCTGCTTGATGCAGTTGACGGTATCGGCCCCGGCATTGGCGAGCCCCAGCACTTTCGCCCCGCTCGCCTGCGCTTGCAGAAGAAACGAGGAAAAATCGCTGGTGCTGGGGAAGGGATAGGTCGAATTGCCGAGAACCTTTCCCCCCGCCTCGGTGACGAAATGGCTGGTCTCGCTTTGCAGATCATGGCCGAAGACGTAATCGGCGGTGAGGAAATACCAGGTCGTGCCGCCCGATTTCACCGTGGCACCCCCCGTCGAGTGCGCCAGCATCCAGGTATCGTAGG
>JAKCCP010000205.1 GCA_021841985.1 Pseudomonadota bacterium
TTCCGATCTGGCGCTTTTGAAGCGCGGCATCGATGCCCTGCCGACGATGGGCGATGGGCGGCAATCGGGCACGTCCGGCAGCCCCTCGATCCTCAATATCACCCCCGAGGCGGCGGTCGGCGGCGGGCTCGCGTTGCTCCGCACCGGCGATCGCATCCGCGTCGATCTCGCCAAGCGCCGCGTCGATGTGCTGCTCGCTGACGGCGAACTCGCCGCCCGCCGCGCCGCCTGGACGCCGCCCAAGCTCGACAACAAGACGCCGTGGGAGGAGATCTACCGCGGCATGGTCGGCCAGCTCGGCACCGGGGCGTGTCTGGAACCGGCGACGCTTTATCTCGACATCATCACGACACGTGGTGAGTCACGCAACAACCACTGATCGACACGCATCGAGGAGAGAACAGCATGGCAGGAAGGCTCGCCGGCAAAACCGCTTTCGTCACCGCGGCGGCACAGGGGATCGGGCGGGCGAGCGCGCTCGCTTTCGCCGCCGAGGGGGCGCGGGTCATCGCAACCGACGTCAATGAGGCGAAACTCGCCGATCTCAAGGCCGCCAATCTCACCACGAAACGCCTCGATGTGATGGACCCGGCGGCGATCACGGCGATGGCCGCCGAGATCGGCGCGATCGACATCCTGTTCAACTGCGCCGGCTTCGTCCATCAGGGCAGCATCCTCGATGCGACCGAGGAAGAATGGCAATTCGCCTTCGACCTCAACGTGCGCTCGATGTTCCGCCTGATCCGCGCTTTCCTGCCGGGGATGCTGGCGCAAGGCGCCGGCTCGATCATCAACATGGCGTCGGCGGTCGGCAGTCTGAAGGGCGCGCCGAACCGCTTCGTCTATGGCGCGAGCAAGGCGGCGGTGGTCGGGATCACCAAATCGGTCGCCGCCGATACCGTCGCCCGCGGGATACGCTGCAACTGCATCTGCCCGGGCACCATCCAGACCCCGAGCCTCGATGACCGCATCGCCGCCAACGCCGCGCAAGCCGGCTCGGTGGAGGCGGCGCGGGCGGCGTTCGTCGGCCGCCAGGCGATGGGGCGATTGGGCGCGCCGGAGGAGATCGCGGCGCTCGCGGTCTATCTCGCCTCCGATGAATCGCGCTTCGTCACCGGCCAAGCGATGGTGATCGACGGCGGCTGGACGATCTGATCCGCGGAAGGAACCCCCCATGCCCGAGGCCTATATCTGCGATTTCACCCGCACCCCGATCGGGCGCTACGGCGGCGCGCTGCGCGATGTCCGCACCGATGATCTCGCCGCCCAGCCGCTCCGCGTCTTGCGCGAGCGCCATGCCGGGGTCGATTGGGAGGCGGTCGATGAATGCCTCCTCGGCTGTGCCAACCAGGCCGGCGAGGATAATCGCAACGTCGCCCGCATGGCGCTGCTGCTGGCCGGGCTGCCGGCGAGCATCGCCGGGGCGACGATCAACCGGCTCTGCGGCTCGGGGCTCGACGCGGTCGGCTCGGCGGCGCGCGCCATTCGCACCGGCGAGGCCGATTTCGTCATCGCCGGCGGGGTCGAGAGCATGACGCGGGCGCCGTTCGTGATGGGCAAGGCGAGCGAGGCGTTTCCGCGCCAGGCCGAACTGCACGACACCACCATCGGCTGGCGCTTCGTCAACCCGATGATGCGGGCGCAATACGGCGTCGATTCGATGCCGGAGACGGCGGAGAACGTCGCCGAGGAATTCCAGGTGGCGCGCGCCGACCAGGATTCTTTCGCGTGGCGGAGCCAGCAGCGCACCCAGGCGGCGATCGCGCGCGGGTTTTTTGCCCGCGAGATCACCCCGATCACGATCAAGACCCGCAAGGGCGAGGTGGTGGTCTCGGACGACGAGCATCCGCGCCCGGAAACCACGCTGGAGGGCCTCGCCAAGCTCAAGACCCCGTTCCGCAATCCCGGAAGCGTCACCGCCGGCAATGCCTCGGGCGTCAATGACGGCTCTGCTGCGCTGCTGCTGGCCTCCGAACAAGCCGCCGCCCGCCACGGCCTGACGCCGCGGGCGCGGGTGGTCGCGATGGCGACGGCGGGGGTTCCGCCGCGGATCATGGGCATCGGGCCGGCGCCGGCGACGGCAAAGCTGCTCGCCCGCCTCGGCCTCAAGATCGGCGAGATCGATCTGATCGAACTCAACGAGGCGTTCGCGGCCCAGGCGCTGGCGGTGACCCGCCAACTCGGCCTTGCCGATGACGCCGAGCATGTCAATCCGCATGGCGGCGCGATCGCGCTCGGCCATCCGCTCGGCGCTTCCGGGGCGCGGCTCGCGCTGACCGCGGTCAACGCGCTGGAGACACGGGGCGCGCGCCGCGCCGTCGTCACCATGTGCATCGGCGTCGGGCAGGGGATCGCGGCGCTGATCGAGCGCGTCTGAGCGGCGTTCGCCCGGCCCGGCACGTTGACCGGGTCCGGCGGCGGGACTATTGACGAAACCTACCGGCCGATCGGTTTGCGCCGGTGAGGCCGGGGGATTTGAACGGATGAAGCATGCGCCGGGCGCGCTCAGGATGGCGCGCAACAGTGATGGCAAATGGGTCGAACGCCCGCTGTCGCCGCATTTGCAGATCTATCGCCCGCAGATCACTTCCACGCTGTCGATTTTCCATCGTATCACCGGCGTCGGGCTTGGCGTCGGCGCGCTGCTCCTGGTCTGGTGGCTCGCCGCCGCCGCGGGGACGGATGCCGATTACGCCCGCGCCGCCGGCTTCATCGGCTCGCCGCTCGGCCTCATCCTGCTGTTTTTGTGGACGGCGGCGCTGGTCTATCATTTTCTCAATGGCATTCGTCACCTCGCCTGGGACGCCGGGATCGGGTTCGAACTGCCGGCGGCCCATGCCAGCGGCAAGCTGGTGGTGGTCGCCGCCATCGTCCTGACCCTGCTCGTCTGGGTGGTCGGTCTGGTGATCTGGTAGGGGATGGATGATGTCGGTGAGTAAAGCGGAGATGACCGCCATGCGTTCGGCGCTCGGGCGGGTGCGCGGGCTTGGGTCGGCGAAATCCGGGACGGGGCATTGGTGGGCGCAGCGCCTGACCGCGATCGCGCTGGTGCCGCTCGCGGTCTGGTTCGTGCTCTCGCTGCTCGCCCATCTCGGCGCGCCGCACGCCGCCGTCGCGCATTGGATCGGCCGGCCGGTCAACGCCGTTCTGCTGCTCGCGCTGATCGTCGCCTTGTTTCACCATCTCCAGCTCGGCTTGCAGGTGGTGATCGAGGACTACATCCATGGCGAGGGTTCGCGGCTCGCGGTGCTGCTCTCGATGCGGGCGGCGGTGGCGCTGCTGTTCCTGACCGCCTTCGTCGCCATTTTGCGAATGGCGCTTTGAGCATGGCGGCCGGGTTCAACCGATAGGCAAAAAAGGAGAGCCTGGCGACGCACGGGCTCATGGATGGAACATGAACGCGATTTCGAAACCCTCACGTGGCGCCTATGATGTCATCGACCACGCCTATGACGTCATCGTCGTCGGCGCCGGCGGCGCCGGGCTGCGCGCGACCCTCGGGATGGGCGCGGCGGGACTGAAAACCGCCTGCATCACCAAGGTTTTCCCGACCCGCAGCCACACCGTCGCGGCGCAAGGCGGGATCAGCGCCACGCTCGGCAACATGAGCGCGGATGATTGGCGCTGGCACATGTACGACACCGTCAAGGGCTCGGACTGGCTCGGCGATCAGGACGCGATCGAATA
Source organism: Pseudomonadota bacterium (assembly GCA_021841985.1). The sequence continues at coordinate 3,688 of JAKCCP010000205.1, forward strand.
TATGTGCCGCGAGGCGGTGCCGGCGGTGTACGAACTCGAACATTTCGGCGTCCCGTTCAGCCGCACCGAGGACGGCAAGATCTATCAGCGTCCGTTCGGCGGGCACATGACCGATTACGGCAAAACCCCGGCGCAGCGCGCCTGCGCCGCCGCCGACCGCACCGGCCACGCCATTTTGCACACCCTCTATCAGCAGAGCCTCAAGCACGGCGTCGAATTCTTCATCGAGTATTTCGCGATCGACCTGATCATGGACGAGGAAGGGGCGTGTCGCGGCGTCATCGCCTGGTGCCTCGATGACGGCACCATGCACCGCTTTCGCGCCCCGCTCGTCGTGCTCGCGACCGGCGGCTATGGCCGCGCCTATCTCTCCTGCACCTCCGCCCATACCTGCACCGGCGATGGCGCCGGCATGGTGCTCCGCGCTGGCCTCCCGACCCAGGACATGGAATTCGTGCAATTCCACCCGACCGGCATCTTCCCCGCCGGCTGCCTGATCACCGAGGGGGCGCGCGGCGAGGGCGGCTATCTCACCAATGCCGAGGGCGAGCGCTTCATGGAGCGCTATGCGCCGACCGCGAAGGATCTCGCCTCGCGTGATGTCGTGTCGCGCTCGATGACCATCGAAATCAACGAAGGAAGAGGCTGTGGGCCGAACAAGGACCATATCCTGCTCCATCTCGAACATCTCGGCGCCGAGATGTTGCATCAGCGTCTGCCGGGGATTTCCGAGACCGCGCGGGTGTTTTCCGGGGTCGATGTGACGAAGGCGGCGATCCCGGTTCTGCCGACGGTGCATTACAACATGGGTGGCATCCCGACCAATCTCCACGCCGAGGTGCTGCGCCCGACCCGAGATGACCCGGACGCGGTGGTGCCGGGGCTGATGGCGATCGGCGAGGCGGCGTGTGTTTCGGTTCATGGCGCGAACCGGCTCGGTTGCAATTCCCTGCTCGACATCATCGTCTTCGGCCGCGCCGCGGCACTCCGCGCCGCCGAGACCATCACCCCCGGCACCAAGCCGCCGCCGCTTCCGCCGCGCGCCGGCGAGGCGGCGCTCGACCGTTTCGATGGCATCCGCAACGCCCGGGGGGGCACGCGCGTCGCCGCGCTGCGCGAGACCATGCAGCGCACCATGCAGAGCCACGCCGCCGTGTTCCGCACCGCGAAAAGCCTCTCCGAGGGGGTTGCGAAGATGAAAAACCTCTGGGACGGCATGGCGGATATGGAGGTCAGCGACCGCAGCCTGATCTGGAACAGCGATCTCATGGAGGCGCTGGAACTCACCAATCTGATGGGCAGCGCGCTCACCACCATCACCAGCGCCGAGGCCCGTCACGAAAGCCGCGGCGCCCACGCCCATGACGATTATCCCGAGCGCGACGATGCCGAATGGATGAAACACTCGCTCTCCTGGTGCGATACCAAAGGCGAGGTTTCGCTCGCCTATCGCCCGGTGAAGATGCAGACGCTGACCAACGAAGTGTCGGTGTTTCCGCCGAAGAAACGGGTCTATTGAGCGCCAAGCGATAGAAAAGACCCAAGGGACAGAAAGACATGGTCGAATTCGCACTTCCCGCCAACAGCAAGGTCGGCCAGGGGAAAACCCATCCGGCGCCCCAAGGGGCCAAGCGCGTCAAGGAATTCCGCGTCTATCGCTGGAGCCCGGATGACGGTGAGAAGCCGCGCATGGACAGCTATACGATCGACCTCGACCAATGCGGGCCGATGGTTTTGGACGCGCTGATCAAGATCAAGAACGAGGTCGATAGCTCGCTCACCTTCCGCCGCTCCTGCCGCGAGGGGATTTGCGGCTCCTGCGCGATGAACATCGACGGCACCAACACCCTCGCCTGTCTCAAGCCGCTCGACGAGGTCAAGGGCGCCGTCCGCATCAACCCGCTGCCGCATATGCCGGTGGTCAAGGATCTGGTGCCCGATCTCACCCAGGCCTATGCCCAGTTGCGCAGCATCGAGCCCTGGATGCAGGCCGATACGCCGCCGCCGCCGGATGCCGAGCGGCGCCAGAGCGAGGACGAACGCGCCGCCCTCGATGGCATGTGGGAGTGCATTCTCTGCTTCTGCTGCACGACGAGCTGCCCGAGCTATTGGTGGAACGGTGATCGCTATCTCGGCCCGGCGGTGTTGCTTGCCGCCTATCGCTGGATCGCCGATAGCCGCGACGAGGCCGCCGGCAAACGGCTCGATGCGCTGGAGGATCCGTTCAAGCTCTATCGCTGCCACACCATCATGAATTGCACGGAGACCTGCCCCAAGGGCCTCAACCCGGCCAAGGCGATCGGCAAGATCAAGCAATTGCTGGTCGAGCGCCAGGTCTGACCCGGCTTGTGGGCAAAGGTGGCGGGTGATGTTCGCGGGCGATATCACCTCGCCGCGGCGGCGGCTCGCCGCCTGGGCGGATAGTTTTTTCGTCGATCACGCGTTTTTCCGCATTTTCTGGCATAATTTCGCGACCGTCGCCGAAGGGCGCCTCTATCGCGCCAATCACCCGATTCCGGCCTGGCTCGCGCAGGCGACCAGGCGCCATGGCTTGCGGACGGTGATCAATCTCCGCGGCGCGCGTCTCTGCGGGTCGGATGCGCTGTCACGCGAGGCCGCGGAGCGGCTCGGCTTGCGCCATATCTACGCGCCGTTCGAGAGCCGGGGCGCGCCGCATCGCGACCGCATCCTCAATCTCGCCGCGATTTTCGCCGATCTGCGTGAACCGGCGCTCATTCATTGCAAATCCGGCGCCGATCGCGCCGGGCTCGCCGCCGGCCTCTTCATCCTGATCAATGGCGGCACCTCACGCCAGGCGCTGGCGCAGCTCTCCTGGCGGTTTTTGCATATTCGCGCCTCCTCCACCGGCATTCTCGATGCGTTTTTCGCGATGTACGCGCGCGAGGCGGAGGGAAAAAAACCGTTTCTCGACTGGGTGCAGGACGATTATCACGAAGAGCGTCTCCGCGCCGAATTCCACCCGAGCCGCGCCGCCGATCTGCTCAACGACCGGCTGCTGGCGCGGGAATAGGCGAGGCGTCGTCCCCGCCGCTCAGCGCCGCGGCGGTGATCGGCCCACGGATCACCACGAAATAGGCGATCGCGGAAAACACCCCGATCGCCGCCCCGACCAGAAGGGCGGGGACGAAAGAGCCGGTCGCGGTGACGATCAAGGCGGTGACCGTCGGCGCCAGCGCGCCACCGAGATAGCCGCCGAAATTCTGAATGGCGCCGATCGAGGCGGTATAATTCGGCGGCGCCGCGACCGACGCCATCGCCCAGCAACTGCTCGATGTCGCATAGCCGAGAAACACCGCCGCCGAGATGCAGGCGATGGCGATCGTGTTGCTTTCGACCTCGGCGGCGAGAACGGTGAACAGCGCCATGCCGATGAGCGCGATCGACATCGGGTATTTGCGGGCATTGATGGGTGAGAGTCCGAGTCGCGCCAGCACATCGACGATCCAGCCGCCGAAAATCCCGCCGACCACGCCGGCGGCCGAGGGGATGGCCGCCGCCCAGCCGGTTTTGGCGATGGTCATATGGCGCTCGATCTCGAGATAGCCGGGAAGCCAGGCGGTATAGACCCAGGTGAGATAAATCGTGCCGAAATAGCCGAGAATCATGCCCCAGGTCATGCGGAAGCGGAACAGCCGCCGCCATTCGTGAAACCGCGTCGGCGCCCGCGCCCCAGGCGGATCGCCCTCGGTGAGGCGGGCGGTTTCCGCGGTGGTGAGCGGGACGGATTCGATATCGCGGTAGATCAGATACCAGAGCGCGGCGACGATGAGACCGGCAAACCCCATGATCAGGAACATCCAGCGCCAGCCGAAAGCGAGCATGAGAAAGGTCAGCAGCGGCGCGCCGATGGCATTGCCGAGGGTCGAGGCGCAATTGAAAATGCCGGTCGCGAGGCCCCGGTTCTGCACCGGAAACCAGTCGCGCACGACCCGCGCCCCGGTCGGGAATTGCGGCGCCTCGCCGAGGCCGAGCAGCATGCGGGCGGCGAAAAACTCCCCGAAATTGCGGACAAGCCCGCCCAAAGCCTGCGCGCCCGACCACAGCGCGAGGCCGAGCGCAAGCAGAAGCCGCGGCCCGAGGCGATCGACCAGGGCGCCGGCCGGAAGCTGCGCGAAGGCATAGGCCCAGAGGAAGGCCGAAAGCAGATACCCCATGTCATTGATCGAAAGGCCGAGATCATGACGCACCAGCGGATTGGCGATGGCGAGGGTCGCGCGGTCGATGTAGTTGACGACCCCGCTCAGCACCAGGAGCGTGAGTGCCGCGCGCTGCATGAAGCGGATGCGTGGCGTCGATGCGGCGGCCATGTTTGGTATCTCCCCCCGAAATTGTCCTCAGCATGGCGGGTTATGCGTGGTTGATCCAGAGTGTTCCCGCGTTTTTTTCAGTCAGAAATGGATCGCCCTTCCATAGGCGTCGAGCACCGATTCGTGCATCGCCTCGCTCACCGTCGGGTGCGGGAAGACGGTTGCCATCAGCTCGGCCTCGGTGCTTTCGAGGGTGCGGGCGATGGCGAAGCCTTGGATCATTTCCGTCACTTCCGCGCCGATCATGTGCGCGCCGAGCAATTCGCCGGTCTTGGCGTCGAACACGGTTTTCACCATCCCCTCCGGCTCGCCGAGCGCGATCGCCTTGCCGTTGCCGATGAAGGGAAAACGGCCGACGCGAACCTCGCGCCCATTTTCCTTCGCTTTCGCCTCGGTCAATCCCACCGAGGCGATTTGCGGGCGGCAATAGGTGCAGCCGGGGATGTTGCTCGCATCGAGCGGATGGACGCCCTTGATGCCGGCGATTTTCTCGACGCAGAGCACGCCCTCGTGGCTCGCCTTGTGGGCGAGCCAGGGCGGGCCGGCGAGATCGCCGATGGCATAGAGGCCGGCAACATTGGTGCGGCAGAATTCGTCGATCACGACATGGGTTTTCTCGACCCGCACGCCGGCCTCGGCAAGCCCGATCGCCTCGACATTGCCGACGATGCCGACCGCCGAGATCACCCGATCGACGGTGATTTCCGACGTCTTGCCGCCCGCCTCGATGGTGACGCTGACGCTGTCCGCGGCTTTCCTGGCCCCCTTCACCATCGCCTTGGTGAGGATCTTGATGCCTTGTTTCTCGAACGCCTTCTGTGCAAACGCGCTGATTTCGGCGTCTTCGACGGGAAGAATGCGATCGAGCACCTCGACCACCGTCACCTCGGCGCCGAGGCCGCGATAAAACGAAGCGAATTCGATGCCGATGGCGCCCGAGCCGATGACCAGAAGCCGCTTGGGCAGCGTCTTCGGCACCATCGCGTCCTTGTAGGTCCAGATCAGCTTGCCGTCGGCTTCAATGCCGGGGAGTTCGCGCGCCCGCGCCCCGGTCGCGAGCACGATATGCGGCGCGGTGAGGGTCGCGACCGGCTTGTCGTCCTTGGTGACCGCGAGTTTCCCCGCCCCGGCCAGCCGCCCGGCGCCATCGAACACCGTGACTTTGTTTTTCCGGAGCAGATGGGCAACGCCAGAGGAAAGCTGTTTCGCGACCGCGCGGGAGCGGGCAACCATTTTGCCGAGATCGAGGCGGATATTATCGGCGGCGAAGCCGAATTCCGGGAGATGGTGCAGGATGTGGTTGATCTCCGCCGAGCGCAGCAGCGCCTTGGTCGGAATGCAGCCCCAGTTGAGGCAGATGCCGCCGAGATGCTCGCGCTCGACCACCGCCGTCTTCATGCCGAGCTGGGCGGCGCGGATCGCCGCGACATAGCCGCCCGGCCCGCCACCGAGCACGATCAGATCAAAGGAGGTGTCGGCCATGTCTGGCTCCCGTTCGGAATGTCATAGCATCAGGCTCAGCGGATCCTCGATGATCGCCTTGAACGCGGCCAGCCATTCGGCGCCGAGCGCGCCATCGACGACGCGGTGATCGACGCTCAGGGTGCAGGTCATCATCGTCGCGATGGCGATCGCGTCACCTTTCACCACGGCGCGTTTTCCCCCCGCGCCGACGGCGAGGATGGCGCTTTGCGGCGGGTTGATGATCGCCGAGAACGCGGAGATGCCGTACATGCCGAGATTGGAAATCGAGAAGCCGCCGCCCTGGTATTCCTCCGGCTTGAGCTTTCCCGCCCGCGCCCGCTCGGCGAGCGTTTTCATCTCAACGCTGATGGCAGCCAAGCCTTTTTGATCGGCGCCGCGGATGATCGGGGTGATCAGGCCGTCCGGAATGGCGACCGCGACGCTGATATCGACATCGCGATAGAACGCGATGCCATCCTCGGTGAAGCTCGCATTGACGCGGGGGACACGCCGGAGCGCGATCGCCGCCGCCTTGATGATCAGATCATTGACCGAGAGTTTGAAGGCTCCGGGCCCATCCTTGGGCGCTTTCGCGTTGAGTGTGACGCGGAGATCGAGCAGCGCATCGAGCGCGATGTCGAGCGCGAGATAGAAATGCGGGATCTGCTGTTTCGCTTCAGACAAGCGCCGGGCGATGATTTTGCGCATCGAGGAGTGTGGCACGAGTTCGTGCGGCGCGGTGATCGCGCTCGCCCGCGGCGCCGCCGGGGCGATCGCCGCCGCTTGTGTCGGCGCGGCGGCCGGCTTTTGCCGCGCCGCTTCGATATCGGCTTTGACGATCCGCCCGTTCGGGCCGCTGCCGGAAAGTTGCGCAAGATCGATGCCGGCTTGGTGCGCCATGCGGCGGGCGAGCGGGGAGACGAAAATCCGCTCGCCGTGATCGGCGCTTTCTGGCGTGGCAGCGGCCGGTTTTGCCGCCGGCGCGGCGGGCGCCGGTTCCGGCTTCGCGGCCCCCGGCTTCGCGGTCTCCGGCTTCGCGGCCCCCGGCTTCGCGGTCTCCGGCTTCGCGGCCTCCGGCTTCGCCGGCGCCGCGCCATCCGGCAGTACGAGAACCGCGATCGGCGCGTTGACCTTGACCCCGGCGCTGCCTTCGGCGACGAGGATTCTGCCGAGCACGCCTTCATCGACGGCCTCGACCTCCATCGTCGCCTTGTCGGTCTCGATCTCGGCGATCACATCGCCGGCGCGGATGCTGTCTCCCTCTTTCTTCAGCCAGCGCGCGAGCGTGCCTTCGGTCATCGTCGGTGACAGCGCCGGCATCAGGATGTTGGTGGCCATGGCGTTCTCCCTCAGCCCATGCCGTGGACGGTTTTACGCACCGCGTCGATCACCCAATCTGGTTGCGGCAGCGCCAGTTTTTCGAGATTGGCGGCATAAGGCAGCGGCACATCGAGGCCGGCGACACGCACCGGCGGCGCGTCCAGCCAGTCGAAACACTGTTCGATCACCTGCATCGCGATCTCGGCGCCGATGCCGGCGAACGGCCAGCCTTCCTCGACGGTGACCAGGCGGTTGGTTTTTTTCACCGAGGCGGCGATGGTTTCGACATCCAGCGGGCGGAGCGTGCGGAGATTGATCACCTCCGCCTCGATCCCCTCCGCCGCCAGCGCCTCGGCGGCGGCGAGCGCGGTGCCGACGGTGATCGAAAACGCGGTGATGGTGACATGCCTGCCCGGCCGCTCGATTTTCGCGCGTCCGATCGGCAGCACGAAATCCTCGGCGGTCGGGCAATCGAAGCTATGGCCGTAGAGGATTTCGTTTTCGAGGAAGATCACCGGATTGGGGTCGCGGATCGCGGCGCGCAGCAGGCCCTTGGCGTCGGCCGCCGACCACGGGGCGACGACCTTGAGGCCCGGCACATGCGCATACCAGCTCGCATAGCATTGGCTGTGCTGTGCCGCGACCCGGGACGCGGCGCCGTTGGGGCCGCGAAAGACGATCGGGCAGCTCATCTGCCCGCCCGACATATAGCGTGTCTTGGCGGCGGAATTGATGATCTGGTCGATGGCCTGCATCGCGAAGTTGAAGGTCATGAATTCGAGGATCGGCTTGAGCCCGGCCATCGCCGCGCCGACCGCGAGCCCGGTGAAGCCGTGCTCGGTGATCGGCGTGTCGATCACCCGCTTCTCGCCGAATTCCTCAAGCAGGCCCTGGCTGATTTTATAGGCGCCCTGATACTGCGCGACTTCCTCACCGATCAGGAAAACATCCGCATCCTGGCGCATTTCGGCGGCCATGGCGTCGCGCAGCGCCTCGCGCACGGTGATTTTTTGCGCCGGTCCCCAATCCTTGTCTTCCGCCGCCGCCGCCGCCGCGCTCGGCGCGGGCGCGGGCGCGGGCGCGGGCGTGGGCGCGTGGGTGGTGGGCTTGGCCGCCGGGGCGGGTTTTGCCGCCGGGGCCGCGCCGGCCGCCTCACCATCGGCGGTGAGCACTGCGATCGGCGTGTTCACCGCGACCCCCTCGCTGCCCTCGGCGACGAGAATCTTGCCGAGCACGCCTTCATCGACGGCCTCGACCTCCATCGTCGCCTTGTCGGTCTCGATCTCGGCGATGACGTCGCCGGCGCGGACCTGCTCGCCTTCCTTTTTCAGCCAGCGCGCGAGCTTGCCCTCGGTCATGGTCGGCGAGAGCGCCGGCATCAGGATTTCGGTCGCCATCTCACGCCTCCGCCAGGACATCGGTCCAGAGTTCGGCGGGGTCGGGTTCGGGCGAGGCTTGCGCGAAATCCGCCGCTTCCTGGATCTGTTTCTTCACCGCGTCGTCGATCGCCTTGAGTTCGCCCTCCTCGATGCCGAGATCGGCGAGATGCTGGCGGGCGTGATCGATGCAGTCGCGTTCGCTGCGCATTTTCTGGACTTCCTCGCGCGAGCGGTATTTGGCCGGGTCGGACATCGAATGGCCGCGATAGCGGTAGGTTTTCATCTCCAGGAGATACGGCCCGGCGCCGGCGCGGCAATGGGCGATGGCGGCCTTGGCGGCGGCGTGGACCGCCTCGACGTCCATGCCATCGACCTGGGCGCCGGGAATGCCCCAGGGCGCGCCGTTCTTCGAGAGATCGTGAGAGGCGCTGGAGCGTTCGACGCTGGTGCCCATGCCGTATTTGTTGTTCTCGATGACGAACAGCACCGGGAGTTTCATCAGCGCGGCGAGATTGAAGCTTTCATAGACCTGACCCTGGCTCGAGGCGCCCTCGCCGAAATAGGTCACGGCGACGCGATCATTGCCGCGATAGTGATTGGCGAAGGCGAGCCCGGCGCCGAGGCTGACCTGGGCGCCGACGATGCCGTGGCCGCCGAAGAAATTCTTCTCGCGCGAGAACATGTGCATCGAGCCGCCCTTGCCGTGCGAATACCCGTCGCGCCTGCCGGTGAGTTCGGCCATGACGCCGCGCGGATCCATGCCGGTCGCCAGCATGTGGCCGTGATCGCGATAGCTGGTGATCACCTGGTCGCCCGGCGAGAGCGCCATCTGCACCCCGACCACCACCGCTTCCTGGCCGATATAGAGATGGCAGAAACCGCCGATCAGGCCCATGCCGTAGAGCTGGCCGGCCTTCTCCTCGAAGCGGCGGATCAGCAGCATGTCGTGATAGGCCCGGAGCAAGATCTCGCGCCCGAGACCGGGCGTCGCTTTCGCGTTGTTGACCTTGCCGGTATCGGCCTTGCCGCCGCGTCCCGCGATTTTGCCTGACCGCGCCATAGCGATGCCCCCGTTAAGTTGTCCCTCGAACGCCAGCGGACCCGGCGGTGCGACCGTCGCCCAAGGCTCTCACCCAAGGCCCTCACCGGCCACGATCCACCGCGCCACCCCGGAGGCACTAGCCCGGAGCCTCGTTCGCGGCAAGCGCAAATCGGCAAAAATCCGTGATTGTGCAGTGCGATAGCCGAGTTTAACCGAAATTCGGTTAATCGTCTGTCCGACCGCGATTCTGCCGCCCGAGCCGGTTCGGAGATTGCGCCGTCCGCGCGATCGGCGCAGGTTTCAATCGTGGCGCTCGGCGGCGGCGCAGCAAGATTGCCGGAATTTTGCCGCGCCGAGGCTTAGAAAACCGGCCCGAGACCGCCATAGGGGACGACGATATCGGCGGGGTCGGCGAGGTTGAGCATGGCGCGGGCGCGCTCGTCGATGACGTCGGCATCGAGATGCTCGGGGCGGAGAGCGGCGACCCGACGTTGCCAGGTCGCGACATCCTCGGCGGCCTGTGCCCGCGCCGTCTCGGCGCGCGCCAGATCCTGCTCGCGCGCGGCGTAGGCGCGGAGACCGAGATCACCGCGGGTTGCATTCCAGGCGAAATACCCCGCGAGGGCCAGAAACAACAGCGGCGGCAAGGCGGCTTTCGCCTGGCGTTTCACGGTATTGCGCAAACCGGTGAGCGACGGGGGGGTGAGCGAGGGGGGAGCGAGCGATGGGGGCATGCCAAAAACCTATGCCGTGGCGGAGCCGGGCGGGACACAACGCGAGGCGGGGATCATAGCCCCGCCGATGGCGGCGAGAAAGGGTTCCCGGGCGCGAGCGTCGCAGGAAAGACTTACCAAAAAGATACAAATCCGCCCGATCCTCGCCATCATCCCATGGCTAGAGTATAGCAATCCCCCGGCTGTCCGGGAGGCGCTTGCCCGGCGTATCTTACTCCATGCCAATTTCCGCGCTGGGGACGAAGGAGACGATCGATGCCTCGCAAAATTTCCTGCCTCGCCGCGATCGGTTTCGGCGTGGCCACCCTGCTTGCGCCACCAGCCGAAGCCGATTGGCATGGTGGCGGGGGTGGCGGATTTCATGGCGGTTTCGGCGGGT
>JAKCCP010000168.1 GCA_021841985.1 Pseudomonadota bacterium
GTCTCGCCGCCATTCTCCGCGGCGATCCCGAACGTCTGGCCGACCGGCTTCATCTCTCGCGCGCCGAGCGCGCCCGCCTCGTCGCCTATCGGGCGCCGCCGCCCGACCCCGCCGATCTCGCCCGCGCGCTCGCCGACACCGCGCCCGAGATCCTCGCCGGCCGCGCCCTGCTCGCCGGCCAATCCGACCTCGCCGCCCGGATCCGGACGCTGCCGGTCCCGGTCTTTCCCCTCGCCGGGCGCGACGTGCTGGCGCTCGGCGTGCCGCCAGGGCCGAAAATCGGCCGCCTGCTCGCCGAGACCCGGGCCCATTGGCTTGCCGCCGGCTGCCCCGGCGCCGAGGCGTGCCGCGCCGTCCTCGCCGGTCTCGTCAAGGAGAATGCCGCATCATGAGCGGCACGCTCGCCCTGCTTCGCCGCCTCTGGCGCGAGCAGATCCGCCGGCAATGGGGGCGGGTTGGCCTCGTCATCCTCGCGACCCTGGCGATGTCCGGGGCAACCGCGCTCTATCCGGTGGTGATCGAGCACGCGTTTTCGCTTTTTGCCGCGAAAGACGCGCGGATTCTCTATCAGGTGCCGGCGCTCGTGCTCACGATCACCACGCTCAAGGCGCTCGCGCAGTATTTCCAGAACATAGCGGTCCAGAACGTCGTGCTGCAAACGATCAAGGGCCTACAGGGACAGATGTTCCGCCATCTCGTGCGCGCCGATCTCGCGCGGCTGGAGCGCGAGGCGCCGGCGCAGCTCGCCGCCCGCTTCACCACCGATGCGACGGTGATCCGCGAGGCGATGACGCGGGCGGTGAATGGCATCGCCGATGTGCTGACGGTGGTCGGGCTGGTCGGCTCGATGCTGTATCTCGACTGGGTGCTGAGCCTGATCGCGGCGGCGCTTTACCCGCTGGCGGCGCTGCCGATCGATCGCGTCGGGCGGCGGGTGCGGCGGGCCTCGGGCGGCATGCAGGAGCGGATGGGCGAGACCGCGGCGCTGTTGCACGAGAGTTTCGCCCAGGCGCGGACGGTGCGCGCCTATCGCCTCGAGGAGGCCGAGACGGCGCGCGCCGAGACCGCGTTCGCGCGGCTTTATCAGGCGCTGTTCGGCATGGCGCGGGCGCGCTCGCGGATCGATCCGGTGCTGGAGGTGTTGGGCGGCGTCGCGGTCGCGGCGGTGATCGGGTTCGCCGGCTGGCGGGCGGCGATGGGGGGGGCGAGCGTCGGCAATTTCACCGGCTTCGTCGCCGCCCTGCTCATCGCCTCGCGCCCGCTCCGCGCGCTCGGGACGATGAACGCCGCGTTGCAGGAGGGTCTCGCCGGGCTCGCCCGCGTCTTCGCGGTCATCGACGAGCCGCCCGCGGTGGTCGATCGTCCGGGCGCGCCGAAGCTCCCGGCCGGCCGGGGACGGGTGGTGTTCGATGCGGTCCGGTTCTCCTATCCCGATGGCCGCGCCGGGCTCTCGGGGCTCTCCTTCGCCGTCGAGCCAGGGCGGACGGTGGCGCTGGTCGGGCCGTCAGGGGCGGGAAAATCGACCGCGCTCGCGCTCATCCCGCGCCTCATGGATGTCAGCGCCGGGCGGGTTCTGATCGATGGCGCCGATATCCGCTGCGTGACACTCGGCTCGCTGCGCGACGCCATCGCCTATGTCGGCCAGGACGCGCTTTTGTTCGACGATACCATCGCCGCCAATATCCGCATGGGCCGGCCCGGGGCGAGCGACGCGGCGGTGCGGGCGGCGGCGCTGGCGGCGGCGGGGGAATTCATCACCGCTCTGCCGGAGGGGTTCGCAACCCGCGTCGGCCCCGGCGGGCAGCGGCTTTCGGGCGGCCAGCGCCAGCGCGTGGCGCTGGCCCGGGCGATTTTGCGTGACCCGCGCATCCTGCTGCTCGACGAGGCGACCAGCGCGCTCGACGCCGAAAGCGAGGCCCTGGTGCAAGCCGCGCTGACCCGGCTCCGCGCCGGCCGCACCACCATCATCGTCGCCCATCGCCTGTCGACGGTGCGCGATGCCGATCTCGTGGTGGTCTTGGAGGCGGGACGCGCCACCGAACAGGGCGGGCATCGCGCGCTGCTCGCCGAAGACGGGCTTTATGCCCGGCTGGTGCGCACCCAGGCATTCGTGGAATAAGATCACGGAGCGGTGATAAAACGGCCGGGGAGAAAGCACGCCTTGCTGACCGAACGGTTCGGTTTTATTTGACCCTCGAGATCGTTCTCATCCCGCCCGCCCCCAAGGAGCTGACGCATGGCGGACTATCAGGACAGCGAAGAGCCGGCGTCGGCCCCAGCGTCGGCCGATATGTTGGGAAACGCGCCGCTGCGCGCGCCGTCCCGGCGGCGCCTGCCGTGGAAACGCTTGCTGTTCGCGCTGATCGTGCTCGGTGTCGTCGCCGCCGGCGGCGATTACTGGTATCTCACCCGCGATCTGGAAAGCACCGATGATGCCTATACCGACGGGCGGGCGGTCGCGATCGCGCCGCAAGTGTCCGGCAACGTGATCAACCTCGCGGTCGACGATAATCAGTTCGTGCATCGCGGCGATCTCCTGATCGCGATCGATCCGCGCCCGTTCCGCGCCGCCCGTGATCAGACGCGCGGCCAGCTCGCACTGGCGCACGCCCAGCGCGACAATGCCCGCATCGCGCTCGAAATCGCCAAAACCGCCTATCCCGCGCGGCAGGCGGCGGCGCAAGCGGCGGTCGCCTCGGCGCAGGCGATGCAGGCCAAGGCGCAATCCGATCTCCGCCGCCAGCGCGCGCTGCCGCCGGCGGCGACCACCCGCGA
>JAKCCP010000318.1 GCA_021841985.1 Pseudomonadota bacterium
GCCCGGCGAGCAGAACCTCGGCAAAATCGCGGACCGGGGCGCCGCCGCGGGTGGAGACATAGCGCATCGCGAACCTCTCTCCCCGGCTTTCTCGGGCGCGCCGGGCGAGAGCGGTTTAGCAGGCTTGGGCGGGCTGGGGGAGAGCGAGACGCGGGGCAGGGGGCCGGCGCCTCATCCGTTTGCCCGTCTCACCTCTCCCGCTTGCCGTCTTCATAGGGGTTGCGGGTCGGGCGGAGGTCGATGCGGACCGGGGTGCCGGGGAGGTCGAAGGCTTCGCGCAGGCTGTTGACCAGATAGCGGCGATAGGAATCGGGCAGGCGGTCGGCGCGGCCGCCGAACAGGACCAGGGTCGGCGGGCGGGCGCTCGCCTGGGTCGCGTAGCGGAGCTTCAGCCGCCGCCCGTCGAGCAAGGGCGGCGGGTTGCGCGCCAAAGCCGCTTCCAGCCAGCGATTGATGTCGCTGGTGCCGATGCGGCGGCTCCAGATCTCATGCGCCCGCCGCACCGCCGGCAGGAGCCGTGCCATGCCGCTGCCGGTCGCCGCCGAGAGCGGGACGGTCGCGATGCCGCGAAGCTGGGCGAGGCTGGTCTCCAGCCGGTCGGCGATGGCGCGTCGCGTCGCTTCCGGCGCGCTCAAGGCGTCCCATTTGTTGAGCACGATGACCACCGCGCGGCCCTCCTGCTCGGCCAGGCGGGCGATTTGCAGATCCTGGTCGTGGAGGCCGAGGGCGGCGTCGATCACCAGCGCCACCACGTCCGACCGCCGCAAGGCGGCGATCGCGGCGGAGGCCGCGAGTTTTTCGACCGGCGCCTCGATCCGCGCGCGCCGCCTGAGACCGGCGGTATCGATCAGCTCGATCGCGCCGCCGGCGTCCGGCAGCGGAATCCGGATCGCATCCCGGGTGAGGCCCGGTTCCGGCCCGGTCAACTGGCGCGCGGTGCCGAGCAGGCGGTTGATGAGGGTCGATTTGCCGGCATTCGGCCGCCCGAGAATGGCGAGGCGAAGCGGCAGGGCGGCCGGTGCGTCGCCGCCCTCGCCACCCGCCCCGCCCTCGCCACCCGCCCCGTCCGGGCCATCCGGCAGCGCCTCGGCGATGTGGCCCATCAGATCGGCGATGCCCTCGCCATGCTCGGCCGAGACCGCGATCGGCGCGCCGAGGCCGAGACGATAGGCGTCCATCGCCTCGGCGCCGCCGCTCCGCCCTTCGGCCTTGTTCGCGACCAGGAGGATCGGCCGCCCCTGACGCCGGAGCCAGGCGGCGAAATGCGCGTCCGCCGGCGTGATCCCGGCGCGGGCATCGACGACGAGAAGGACGAGATCGGCGCCGGCAACCGCGCTCTCGGCGCCGGCGCGCATCCGCCCGGCGAGCGTCTCCGGCGCCGCTTCCTCGAGCCCCGCGGTATCGACCAGGGTCACATCGCGCCCGCGGAGCCGCGCCGACGCCTCCTGCGCGTCGCGGGTGAGCCCGGGAAGATCGGCGATCAGCGCGACGCGCCGGCCGACGAGGCGGTTGAACAGCGTCGATTTGCCGACATTCGGCCGCCCGATCACGACGACGCGGGGGGATTTATCCGCCATCACGGTCCAAACATGCCCAAGAAAATCCTTCTTTTTCTAAAGAAAAAGAAGCAAAACGACTTTCATCCTGTTTTCTTCGCGTGGGGACCGCCGAAGGCACGGCGGCATGGGATAAAAGTTTTTTGGTTCTTTTTTTCAAAAAAGAACAAAGATTCATATCTCCCATCAGCGCATCGCCAGCAGGGCGCCGTCATTGGTCACCATATAGACGGTTTTGCCGGCGGCGATCGGCGGCACCGCGACATTGGTTTTCTTGAACTGGATTTCGCCGAGGATCTTACCGCTATAGGGGCTGAGCGAGAGCACCTGGCCGTTGCTGCCGGCGACGATCAGCCGGTCGCTCGCGAGCAGCGGCCCGATCCAACTGATCGGATCCTTTTGCTTCTTCGGATTCATGTAATGCGGCAGCGGCGTGACCCAGGCGACATTGCCGTCCGGGATGTGGATCGCGGCGGCCTCGGCGTCCTCGGAGAGGATGAACACCCAGTCGCCGGCGATCCAGGGGGTCTGCCCGCTCGCAACCTCCCGCTCCCAGAGCCGCCGCCCGACATGCAGCTCGATCGCGACCATCAGGCCGCCGAGGCCGATCGCGTAGACGTGATCGCCGGAGACCACCGGCATGGCGGTGATCGAGGCGATATCGGCGAGCGTGTTGCCGCTGCTGCTGGCGGTGATTTGATCGCTCCAGGCGAGGGTTCCGCTATCGGCGCGGAGTGCCAGCAAATCCCCGGAGCCGAAGCCGGCGATCACCAGCCCCTGGGCATAGGCCGGCGCGGGCAGGCCGAGTGCTGCCGTCGTCACCGTCGCCGCCGGGTGCATCCAGAGCTGTTTTCCGCCATTGGCGTCGAGGGCGTAGATTTTGTCGTCGATGGTGACGACGAAGATGCGGCCATCCGCCACCGTCGGCGCGGAGCGGATCGGCATCGCGAGGGATTGCCGCCAACGCTCGGTTCCTTTGGCCGGATCGATGGCGACGAGGTCGCCGCGGCCGGTCGCGGCATAGAGCAGATCATCGGCGATCGCGAGGCCGCCGCCGATATTGGTGCTGCGATCCTTCTTGGCGCGGGTGTCCAGGCGCCAGCGCCTTGTGCCGTGGGCGATATCGAAGGCTTCCACCACGGCGTCGCTGTCCATGGTGACCACCGTCTGACCGATGACCACCGGGGAGGCGGTGATTTCGCGGCGGAAACCGCCGCCGGTGCCGATCGCGACCCGCCAGGCGTCGCCGATTTTGTCGCCGACCTGCAAATGCCCCATGAGATGGGCGGGATTGCCGCCATCCTGGAGCCAGGCGGCGTTGATGACCGGCGGCGGCAGCGTAATCTTGCCGATCCCCTCGGTGACCACGAGGCCGTGGCTGGAATGCACGACATCCTCGCGCTTGCCTTCCAGCGGGTGTTTGGGGGTGCTGAGGACGCTGTCCCAATCGAACCAGTCGCCGCAGCCGGAAAGCAGCGCGAGCGGGCCGAGCACGGCGCTCCGGCGGGTCAGGCGCGAAAAATTGGCGGCCATTACCCGCCCAGTTCGGCCAGCAGCGCGCCGGCCCGCTGGCGAAGACCCGGCGGGACCGTCTCGTCATGCGAGAGCGAGGAGAAAATCTTTTTCGCGTCATCGGTTTTGCCGAGGCGCATGGCGAGCAGGGCGTGCATTTCCGTGGCCAGGGCGTGATAGGGATCGGCCGGCGTCTCGAGCGCGGTGAGCCGGGAAGCGAGCATCGCCGGATCGCCGCTGTCGAGTTGATGCTGGAGGGAGAGCAGGGCGGCGAGCCGGGCGAGCAGCGGATCGCTATCGGCGGCATTGGCGAGGCGGTCCCAGATCGCCAGCGCCTCCGGCAGATGGCCGGTTTCCGCTTGCAGCGCCGCTTGCTGCAACGAAGCGAGGTCGCGATAGCCGGGGCCGGCCTCGGCGATGATGGCGGCGAAGCCGGCCATCGCCGGCTTGGTATCACGGGGCTCGGCGGTGGCGGCGTGGACCGCCTCGAGATAGCGGGCGGCGAGTTTTTCGTCCGCCTGGCGCTGGCGCCATTGCCGGTATTCGAAAGCGCCGGTCGCGGCCAGCACGACCAGGGCGGCGGCGATCAGCCAGCCGCCATAGCGGAACAGCAGGCGCCGTGCCCGCTCGGCCCGCAATTCTTCATCGACTTCCTGGAAAATATCGGACACGCACAGAACTCCACCGCAGCCAGCGGGGTGGACCATAGCCGGACATGGCCGGCGCGGCAAACGGTGTCGGATTGCCGTTTGGCAAGATTATGTTCATCTCCTGGCCGCAGAATAGGAAGCCATGCGACGCTTCCTGATCCTGCTCCTGTGCCTCCCGACCACCGCCTGCGGCGTGCCGTGGACGGAACCGGTGGCGGCCGTCGCCGGCGCCGATCTGGTCAGCATCATGGCGTTCAAGCGCGACATGTTCGATCTCGTCTGGTCGGGGCTGACCGGGCGGGATTGTTCGGTGGTCCGCCTCGATCGCGGGGAAACCTATTGCCGCTCGACCGAGCCGCCGCTGCCGCTGCCGCCCTATTGCACGCACACGCTCGGCGAGGTCAATTGCTGGACCAGCCCGGCGGTCTTGCCCAACCCGCCGCCCGGCGTCGCCGATGGGCCGACGCAACTGACCCCCGAACAGGAAGCCAACCGCACCCGCGCCTGGCCCTGAGTTTCGCGCCCTGAGTTTCGCGCCCTGAGTTTCGCGCCCTGAGTTTCAGGCCCTGAGTCTCCGCGCGCCGGGCGCGTCTTTTGCCTCAGGGCGGCGCGCCGGCCGGGCCGGGGCCGGGATCTTCCGGCGCCCCCGGATCTTCGGGCGAAGGGGGGGCCTCATGGCTGTCATCCGGGGTGGTATCCGGGGTGTCATTGGGGGGCGGGAAATCGGGGGGAGGAGGGGGGAAATCGGGCGGCTCCGCCGTCGCCCCGGCGTGGCGGCTGCCGTCCGGAACCCATCGCGATGCCCGCTCCGCGCGCGCCAGCGCGGTATCGAGCGCCGCCATGGTTGCCGAAAGATCGTGGCTCTCATCGCTTACCCAGGCCCGCATTGCCCAGAGCCAGACGCCAAGCAGCCCCTTCGCCCGGAGCCGCCCGAGCGGGCCGCGCGCCGAAACCCCGGCGGCCTCCAACAGCCAGCCCATGCTGGCGAGGCTCGCGCAGCCGAGCAGGGCGGCGAGCGGCGGCGCGAAGGGCAGATGGCGGAGCAGCGCGACAACGCCGGCGCGATGCGCCTGCAAGACATCGAAACGGCGCATCAGCATCTCGAACAGCCGGTCGCGCACCGCGCCCTCACTCGGCGCGCCGGCGAGGGCGGCGGCATCGGCGAGGCGGCCAAAGCGGATCAGCACCGAGGCCTTGCGCGGAAAGCGGAGTCGCGCCTGGTCGAGCTTAAGGCCGGCGGCTTGCGCCGCGCGCGCGATGCTGAACCGGGACCAGCCTTCGGCGGCGATGGCGGCGAAGGCCTCGGCGAGCAGAAGCCGGTCGAATTCAGTGTCGTCCATGGCGTTCCCACCTCCTGATCATGCCCATCTCCGGCGCGCGCTCCCCGGCGTCACGGGGTTTCCCGCGCGCGCCAACGGGCGACGTTGCGGTTATGCTCGTCGAGGGTGCGGGCGAAAACATGCCCGCCGCTGCCATCGGCGACGAAATAGAGCGCATCGCTCGCCGCAGGGTGGAGCACGGCGAGGATCGCGGCAAGCCCCGGGCTGTCGATCGGCCCCGGCGGCAGGCCTGGGACATGGTAGGTGTTATAGGGATTGTCGGTGGCGAGGTCGGCCCGCGTCAGCTTGCGCGCGAGGCTGCTTTTGCCGCCGCTCACGGCGTAGACGACGGTGGTATCGGCTTGCAGACGCATCCCCTCGCGCAGCCGGTTGAGGAACACCGCCGCGACCATCGGCCGTTCCTCCGGCCGCGCCGTCTCATGCTCGACGATGCTGGCGAGGATCACCGCCTGCTCGGGGCTTGCGAGCGGCAGATCGGGCGCGCGCCCGGCCCAGGCGGCGGCCAGGGCGTCGCGCATCGCGGCCTGCGCCCGCGCGACCAGGGCGGCGCGCGTGAGGCCGCGCGGGTAGGCGTAGGTTTCGGGCAGGATCGTCCCCTCCGGGATCGCCGCCGGGAGGGGGCCCGCGAGCGCCGTCGCGCGATCGAGGAGCGTCGCGATTTCGGCGGCGGTGCGACCCTCGGGGATGGTGACGTGGTGCTCGACCGGGCGGGCATTGCGGAGAATGTCCAGCACCATGCGCAAGCTGGCATGGGCGGGAAAGGCGAACTCCCCGGCATGGAGCAGGCCGTCGCGATCGATCAGCAAGGCGAGGCGGAAAAGCCGCTGGTCGCCGACGACACCGGACGCGACGAGCGCGGTCGCGACCGCCTCGCTGCCGCCGCGCGGCACGACGACGTCGCTCGCTTCGGCGAGCGGCCCCGGCCAGTCGAGCAAACGGGTCGCGATCTGGCGCCCGCCGCCGATCAGCGCGTTGACCAGCACCACCGCCCAGAATATCCGCCCGAGCCAGCGCCCACCTGGCCACCCGGCCCTCGGCCCCCGCCACCAGCGGTGGCGGGGTTCGCGCGGCGGCTCAGGGGGCGGCGCGGAAGATGACGCTGGCGTTGGTGCCGCCAAAGCCGAAGCTGTTGGAAAGTGCTGCTCGAATCGGCCGCGCCTGGGCGGCATTCGCCACCCGGTCGATCACGCTGTCGCGGCTCGGCGCGTCGAGGTTGAGGGTCGGCGGCGCGACGCCATCGCGGATGGCGAGAATGGAGAACACCGCCTCCACCGCGCCCGCCGCGCCGAGCAGATGCCCGGTCGCCGATTTGGTCGAGGACATCGCGACCCCGCGCGCCGCGTTCCCGAACAGCCGCTCGACGGCTTCGAGTTCGAGATCATCGCCGAGCGGCGTCGAGGTGCCGTGGGCGTTGACATATTGAATGTCACCGGCGTCGAGTTCGGCGTCGCGGAGCGCGTTGCGCATGGCGCGAAACGCGCCTTCATGGCCCTCGGCCGGCGCGGTGATGTGATGGGCGTCGCCGGAGAGGCCATAGCCCGCGATCTCGGCATAGATCTTGGCGCCGCGCCGGCGCGCATGGTCGTATTCCTCGAGCACCAGGACCGCCGCGCCCTCGCCCATCACGAATCCGTCGCGATCCTTGTCCCACGGCCGCGAGGCGCGCGTCGGCTGGTCGTTGAAGCCGGTGGAGAGGGCGCGCGAGGCGCAGAACCCGCCGATGCCGAGCGCGCAGACCGCCGCCTCGGCGCCGCCGGCGAGCATCAATTCGGCGTCACCGCGAGCGATCAGCCGCGCCGCGTCGCCGATCGCGTGAACGCCGGTCGCGCAGGCGGTCACGGCGGAGTGATTGGGGCCCTTCAGTCGGTATTTGATCGAGACATGGCCGGAGACCAGGTTGATCAGCGCCGACGGGATGAAGAACGGCGACAGCCGCCGCACCTTGCCCTCATGCACCTGCACCGAGGCCTCATAGATCGCCTGCAGCCCGCCGATGCCCGAGCCGATCATCACCCCGGCGGTATCGCTTTCCTCCTCGGTCTCGGGATGCCAGCCGCAATCCTCCATCGCCTCGCTCGCGGCGACGATGCCGAGCTGGATGAAGCGGTCCATTTTCTTGTGGTCTTTCGGCGGAATCCACTCGGCGACATCGAGTTTGCCCTCGGCGCGGCCGCCTTGCGGCACCTGCCCGGCGATTTTCGCTGGCAGATCGCCGACATCGAAGGACTGGATGGCGGAGATGCCGGAGGCGCCGGCGATCAGCCGTCGCCAGACCGGCTCCACCCCGACGCCCAGGGGACAGGCGATGCCCATTCCGGTCACCACCACCCGGCGCTCCCGTGTCACCGCGCGCATCCCGCTCGGCCGCCCGCCTCAGGCCGCTTTCTGTTTTTCGATATAGTCGATGGCATCCTTGACGGTGCTGATCTTCTCCGCCGCGTCCTCGGGAATCTCGACCCCGAAGGCTTCCTCGAAAGCCATCACCAGCTCGACGGTATCGAGGCTGTCCGCCCCCAGGTCATCGATGAAGGAGGCTTCCGACGTCACCTTCGATTCCTCGACGCCCAGATGCTCGACCACGATTTTCTTCACCTTTTCGGCGATTTCGCTCATCAGTTCCTCAGCTCCTGTGTGCCGGCTTTGCCAACGCGCCCCGGCTGGCGCGCTCAGACGTCCGCCCGTCCGAGGCAATCCATCGCCGCCGGCCGGAACAATCTCCCGCGCGCTTAGCACGGTTTGCAAGGCCACGCCAACACGGTGAGAGGGATTTTCGGGCAGTTGTCACAGCATCGCCATGCCGCCATTGACATGGAGTGTCGCGCCGGTGACCCAGGCCGCCGCGTCGGAGGCGAGATAGACCACGGCGCCGGCGATATCGCCCGGCTGGCCGAGGCGGCCGAGCGGGATGCGCTGAGCCAGCGCCGTGCGCTGCGCCTCCGGCAGCGCGTCGGTCATCGCGGTCTCGATGAAGCCGGGGGCGACGACATTGACGGTGACCCCGCGCGAGGCGACTTCCTGCGCCAACGCCTTGCTCATGCCGACCAGCCCCGCCTTGGCGGCGGCGTAATTGGCCTGGCCGGGATTGCCGGTCGCGCCGACGATGCTGGAAATGCTGATGATCCGTCCCGCCCGCCGGCGCAGCATGCCCTTCAGCGCGGCGCGCGCGAGGCGGAACGGGGCGGCGAGATCGACCTCGATCACGGCTTGCCAGTCGGAATCCTTCATGCGGAGCACGAGCCCATCCCGCGTCAGCCCGGCATTGTTGACCAGGATATCGAGCCGCCCCGCCGCCGCCTCGGCCGCCGCGATCAGGCCGTCCGCGGCCTCGGGAAGGGCGAGGTCGGCGCTCGCGACGAAAGCGCGCGCGCCGAGTTCGGCGGCGAGCGATTCGAGGGCCGCAACGCGCGTTCCCGACAGCACGACCGTTGCCCCCTGGGCATGGAGCGCGCGCGCGATCGCGGCGCCGATGCCGCCCGAGGCGCCGGTGATCAGCGCAACCCTGTCGTCCAGCCGGAACATGGCGCAATCCTCACAGAAGTTTCAGCAAGGCCTCGATCTCGGCCGGGGTGCCGGCGGCATTGATCGCCGTTTCCGCCGGCGCGATGCGGCGCACGAGGCCACTCAGCACCTTGCCCGCGCCCAGTTCGACGAAACTATCGACGCCGAGCGCGAGCATGGCAAGAACGCTTTCCCGCCAGCGCACCGTCCCGGTCACCTGGCGGACGAGCAACTCGCGGATCATGGCGGGGTCGGTCGCCTTCGCCGCGGTGACATTGGCGATCAGCGGCACGACGGGCGGCATCAGCGTCGCATGCGCCAGCGCCTCGGCCATGGCGTCGGCGGCGGGCGCCATCAGGGCGCAATGGAACGGCGCCGAGACCGGCAGTTTCATCGCCCGCTTGCCGCGCGCCTTGGCCTCCGCCATCGCCCGCGCAACCGCCTCGGCATGGCCGGAAATCACCACCTGGCCGCCGCCATTGTCGTTCGCCGGCTGCACCACCTCACGTGTCTCCGGGCGCCCGTCCGGCCCCTCCGCCGCCGCCGCGCAGATCGCCTCGGCGGCATCGAGATCGACGCCGAGCAGCGCCGCCATCGCCCCCTCGCCGGGGGCGACACAGCGCTGCATCGCGGCACCACGCAGACGCAGCAATTTCGCCGTCGCCGCGACATCGAGCGCCCTCGCCGCGGCCAAGGCGCTGTATTCGCCGAGCGAATGCCCGGCGACCGCCGCGACCCGATCGGCGAGAACGAGCCCCCCCTCCCGCTCCAGGACGCGCAGCGCCGCGAGCGAGACCGCCATCAGCGCCGGCTGGGCGTTTTCGGTCAGCGTCAGGGTCTCGGCCGGGCCCTCGAACATCAACCGTGAGAGATTCTGGCCGAGGGCGTCGTCGATCTCCTGAAACACCTCACGCGCGGCCGGAAACGCGCCGGCGAGGTCGCGCCCCATGCCGACCGCCTGACTCCCCTGACCCGGGAAAATGAACGCATGCACCATGGACGGTCCCCATACCAATCAGCCGCCGCGCGCCCTATAGCTCGGGGGCGCGGGTGTCAATGTCGGGCATGTCAGTGTCTGGCTGTGGCGGCAAGCGGCAGCGCGAGGGCGGCGAGGGCGGCACGAAGCGCGACGATGCCGGCGCCGGTTTCGGCGCTGGTCGCGATGATGTCGGGGTGGGCGGCGGTATGGGCGCGGGCGAGGCGCTCGGCCTCGGCCCGTTTCGCCGCGAATTGCGGTGGCTTCACGTCGTCACACTTGGTGAGCACGATCTGGAAGCTCACCGCCGCCTGATCGAGGAGGGCCATCACCGCGCCATCGGCGGGCTTGACCTCGACCCGCGCATCGAGCAGCAGCAGCACGCGGCGGAGACCGGGGCGGCCACGCAGATAGTCGAACATCAGCCCCTGCCAATCCGCCTTCACCTTCTTCGCCGCCTCGGCATAGCCATAGCCGGGCATGTCGACCAGCATCAGCCGCTCGCCGGTGGCGAAGAAATTGAGCTGCTGCGTGCGCCCCGGACGGTTGGAGACGCGCGCCAGAAGCCGCCGGCCGGTGAGCGCATTGACCAGCGAGGATTTGCCGACATTGGAGCGCCCGGCGAAGGCGATTTCGGGAAGGCCCGGCGGCGGCAACTGGGCGAGGCTCTGCGCGGCATGGACAAACCGGCTTTCGCCCGCGAACAGCGCCGCGCCGGCGGCGATCCCGTTTGCTGCCTCGTCCGTCTTGTCCACCGGATTTCGCGTTATGTCCGCACCGGCTTGGTCTTTTTCTCCCGGTCCTGGCCGAGATGGGTCGAGCGCATGATCAGCCATTGCTGCCCGATCGAGAGCAGATTGTTCCAGGTCCAGTAGATCACCAGGCCGGCCGGGAAGCGCGCCAGCATGAAGGTGAAGATCACCGGCATGAACTGGAACATCCGCGCCTGCACCGGATCGGGCGGCGGCGGGTTGAGCTTCTGCTGGAGGAACATCGAAACGCCCATCAGCAGCGGCCAGGCGCCGAGATGGAGAAAGGGCGAGATCTGTGTCGGGTCGAAGGGAATGAGGCCGAACAGGTTGAAGACATTGCTCGGATCCGGCGCCGAGAGGTCACGGATCCAGCCGAAGAACGGCGCCTGGCGCATCTCGATGGTGACGAAGATCACCTTGTAGAGCGAAAAGAACACCGGCACCTGGATCAGCATGGGAAGGCAGCCGCTCGCCGGGTTGACGCCTTCGGCCTTGTAAAGCGCCATCATCTCCTGCTGCTGGCGCGCCGGATCATCCTTGTAGCGCTCGCGCATGGCCTGCATCTTCGGGCCGAGAAGACGCATTTTCCCCATGGATTTGTAGGATTTATTGGCGAGCGGAAAGAACAGCGCCTTGACGAACACGGTGAACGCCATGATCGCGAGGCCGAAATTGCCGAGCCGCTGATAGAGCCAGTCGATGGCATAGAAGAACGGCTTGGTGAGGAAGTAGAACCAGCCGAAATCGACCGCCTTGTCGAAGCTCGGAATGCCGAGGGCGCGTTCATAGCGGTCGAGCAGATGCACTTCCTTGGCGCCGGCGAAGACATGGGTCGTGGCCGCCGCCTCGGCGCCGGGGGCGATGGTTTGCGGCGTGGTGGGCGTGAAATCGACCTGATACCCGTCCTTGCCGCCGAGCTTGACGTCGCGGAAGGCGACGCTCTCATCGCTCGTTTGCGGCGGGATCAGGGCGGTCAGCCAGTATTTGTCGGTGATCCCGGCCCAGCCGCCGGGGGCGGTCGCCTGGTAGGCGAGGCCGTCGGTGTGTTCGCCGGCGCTTTTCGCCTTGGCGTAGGTGAGTTCCTGCAGGCGGCCGCCGATGACCCCGAGCAGGCCCTCGTGGAGGATGTAATAGCCCGCTGTTGGTGGCGTGTCGTCGCGGCGGATACGCGCCCAGGGGAACAGCACGACCGGCGTTCCGGTGGTGTTGGTGACGCTTTGGCGCACGGTGAACATATAATTGTCATCGACCGCGAGCGTCAGCGCGAAGCGCAGCCCGGCGCCGTTATCCCAGGTGAGCGTGACCGGCGTCGCCGGGGTCAGGGCCGGGGCGGAGGGGCTCCAGAGAGTGGCGCTGTCCGGGAGCGGCAGCGTCGTCCCGGCGGGGGCGCTCCAGCCGAATTGCACGTAATAGGGGGCGCCGGTAGCGGGGCGGGAGAGCAACCGCACCAGCGGCGAATTGGGCGCGACCGTCTCGCGGTAGTCGCGCAGCACGAGATCGTCGAGCCGCGCGCCGCGGAGGCCAAGGCTGCCGGCCAGGCGAGGCGCGGCAATCGCGAGGCGCGGGCCGGAAGCCGCCGCCGCATCGCCGGCGGCGAGCGGGGGGGCGCTCGGCGGCGTGGTTTCGGCCGTGGGAGCGGCCAGGGGGGCGGTCGGCGGCGGCGCGACGCGCTTATAAAGCAGTTGAAAGCCCAGGAGGATCGCGATCGAGAGGGCGATCGCGAGGATCAGGCGGCGTTGTTCCATGGTCAGGCGGTCCGGCGGCTTGCGGTTGTGCGCGGCGGCACCGGGTCGATCCCGCCCGCCATCCAGGGGTTGCAGCGCAGGATGCGCCAAAGCCCGAGGCCGCCGCCGCGCCAGGCGCCATGCTCGCGGAGCGCGGCGAGGGCGTACTCGCTGCAACTCGGGTGATAGCGGCAATGGCCGCCGATCAGCGGCCGAAGCAGCCATTGGTAAAGCCGAACCGCGAGGATGAGCAGGGCGGCCGGCGGGCTCGGGGATTGCGGCATGGCCGGACCTTGTTCCGAAGACACTCGTTCCGAAGATAGGGTGGTCGAAGATGGAGTGATCACGGCGCGATCTTCACGATCGCTTGCGCGAGATCGGCGCGGAGCTGCGCGAATCGGCGCCGCGCGGTTTCGCGCCGGGCGATCAGCACGAAATCGGCGCCGGTGGTCGGGTGTTCGGCGAAATGGAGCCGCGCCGCCTCGCGAAGGCGCCGCCGGGCGCGGTTGCGCGTCACCGCGTTGCCGATCTTGCGGGTCGCGGTGAAGCCGAGCCGGGCGGGCTTGCCGGTCGCCAGCGCCTGTAAAACCAGCCCGGTCATCTGCGCCTTCCGCCCCTTGGCGGCGAGGGCGAGGAACTCCGCCCGCCGTTTCAGGCGCGGCGGCGGCTTCGCTTTCGCGCCGGCGGCGGCCGGGACGGTCATATCCGGGGCAAACCGCCGCGGCCGGTCACGCCGAGAGGCGCTTGCGGCCCTTGGCGCGACGGGCGGCCAAAACCTTGCGTCCGCCAACGGTCGCCATGCGGGCGCGAAAGCCATGGCGGCGTTTGCGGACCAGCTTCGAGGGTTGATAGGTGCGCTTCACGACGCTCTCCGAACCAGGGACATGCGACTAAGGCGGGTGCCGACCCTTCGGACCCGCCGCCGGGCGGTGGTATAGGGGCAGGGCGGCGATTGCGTCAATCGTCCCGCGCGGCGCATGATGCTTGCCATGGCTAAATCACGAATCGCCTTAACACGAATCGTAGTTCTGGGGCTGTTCGTCGCGATCGTCGTCGCCGCTGTCGCCCTCGGCTTACCGGGACGGCTGAGCTGGGCGGCGCTGGCCGCACACCAGACGGCATTGCGCGATTTCGCGGCGCGCCATCCGGCCGGCGCGGCGGCGGCCTATGTCACGGTCTATTGCGCCGTGGTCGCGTTCTCGGTGCCGGGCGGCGGCGTGCTCACCATCGTCGGGGGGCTGATGTTCGGCCCCTGGCGGGGCGCCGCCTTCGCCGTCATCGGCGCGAGTGCGGGGGCGGTGCTGCTGTTCCTGCTCGCGCGGAGCGTGCTCGCGGCACCGCTCGCGCGCCGGCTCGGCATCTTCGCCGAGCGGCTCAGGGAGGGGCTGGCGCGAGACGGGTTCAACTACCTCCTGGCACTTCGTCTGGTGCCGGTGGTGCCGTTCTGGCTGGTCAATCTCGCGCCGGCGCTGCTTGGCATGCGGCTCGCGCCCTATGCCGGCGCGACCGTGCTCGGGATCATCCCGGCGAGCGTCGTGTTCGCCGGTGTCGGCGCCGGTTTGGGGGATGTGCTGGCGGCGGGGCATGCGCCGGATTCGGGCCTGCTTTTCGCCCCGCGTTTCCTCCTGCCCCTGCTCGGTCTCGCGGTGCTGGCGCTGCTGCCGGCGCTGTGGCGGCATCGCAAAGCATTTTTGGCGTGAAACCAGGGTCGATCCTTACTCAGAAAGCAAAAACCCTTGCCAGATTCCCACAAACCGTTCACAAATTCGTGTCATGCAAACTGAATTTTTCCCGCGTGCTGCGGTCGCCGTCGCCGACGCTCCCGGCGAGGAGAACGGTGCGGCGACGACGCGGGTGATCTAGCGGCAGGGCAGGATGGCGGCGAATCCCGCCCGCGCCTCGCCCCGTAGTCTCTCTTCCCGGCTGCTGTGGCTGACCTTGGCGATCGTTCTGGTCACCGAAGCGCTGATCTTTTTTCCGAGCCTCGGCCATGAGCGCCGCGCCTGGCTCCAACGCCATGTCCGTGAGGCCAATATCGCCGCCCTCGCCGTCGCCGGCGCGCCGCACGGCCTCCTCGACCCGACGACGCGCGATGACCTGCTTCGGCTCTCGGGCGATGAGCTGATCCGGCTCCATCGCGCCTCCGGGGTCGAGCTGGTGCTCGCCCCGCCGGAGGAGATCGCGCCGGTCGCGCGCTATGATCTC
>JAKCCP010000054.1 GCA_021841985.1 Pseudomonadota bacterium
CCGAATCTGACGGCGTGGAACTTCACGATGCGACGCTCACCAATGCGGCGGGCGGCGTCATTTCCGGCGCGATCGGGGTCTATGCCTCCGCCCAGGCGCTCTCGGGGCAGCCTGCCGGCACCGTCATCAATGCCGGCACCATCGCGAGCACGGCCGGCACCGCCGGCACCGCGCTCGTCTTTTCCGGCGGCCACGCCGCGCTGATCATCGACCCCGGCGCGGATTTCATCGGCAAGGTTACCGCGAGCGCCGCCCCGAGCGGCATCATCGAGCTTGTCTCCGCGAGCGCCGCCGGAACCATCTCCGCCCTTGGCGCGCAATTCATCGGTTTCCCGACGATCAGCGAGGATCAGGGGGCAAGCTGGACCATCGGCGGGCCGGTGATGGGCCACGAAACCTTCGCCCTCGGCAGCGATGCAACGCTGAATTTCGCCAATATCGTCGAGAGCGGCAGCACGGTCGATTTTTCCCCGGGCAATTTGCTCGAAATCGGCGTGCCAGGCGAGTTCGCCGGCGTTCTCGATAGTTTCGTCCCTGGCGATACCCTCGACCTCACTAGTCTTTCCTACGCCAGCGGCGACAGCGCCGCGCTCACCACCGCCTCTGGCGGGCAGAGCATGCTCGATCTCATCGCCGGCAACGGCACGACGCTCGCGACGCTGGCCTTCGACGCGAGCGCGAGCGACCCGCACCCCGCCTTCACTGTCGCTGCCCTCGGCGGTGGAACGGCGATCACCGAGGGCGTGCCCTGCTTTGCGCGCGGCACGCGCATTCGCACGAAGCGGGGGGAGATTGCCGTCGAGGCGCTGGCGGTGGGCGATGAGGTGGTGGTGCGGGGCGGCGGCGCGCGGCCGGTGCGCTGGGTCGGGCGGCGGCGGATCGATCTCACCCGTCATCCCCGCCCCGAGACGGTGTGCCCGGTCCATATCCTGCCCGATGCCTTTGCCCCCGGCGTGCCGGGGCGGGGGTTGTGGGTCTCGCCGGGGCACGCGCTCTATATCGAGGGGGCGCTGATCCCGGCGGAGTTTCTCGTCAACGGCGCAACGATTATCCGCGAGCGGGTCGAGCGGGTCGAGTATTTCCACGTCGAGCTTGACGCGCACGCGGTGCTGTTTTCGGAGAATCTGCCCTCGGAGAGCTATCTCGACACCGGCAACCGCGGGGCCTTCGAGAATGCCGGGGCGCTGGCGCTGCATCCCGATTTTTCCCCCCGCCACTGGAGCGCGACCTGCGTGCCGCTGGTGCTGGGCGGGGAGCGGCTGTTCGCCGCGCGGCGGCGGCTGCTCGGCCGGGTTGCCGAACTCGGTTATGGCGCATCGGAAGACGCCGATCTGCACGTGCGCGTGGCCGGGCGGCGGAGCGAGGCGGTGCGGCGCGCGGGCGGCTGGCATTGCTTCCTGCTCCCCGCCGGGGCGCGCGAGGCGCGCATCCTCTCGCGCCCCGGCGTGCCGGCGGGGCGCGATCCCGAGACGATGGATTGTCGCACGCTCGGGGCGCAGATCGCGGCGATTTTCCTCAACGAGACGCTGGTGCCGCTGGACAGCCCCCGCCTGCGCGCCGGCTTCTACCCGATCGAGCAGGAGGGCGCCGATGCCTGGCGCTGGAGCGACGGAGAGGGCCTGCTCGCCCTCCCCGCTTGCACCGAACCCACCGCGCTGCGGCTGCGAATCGCCAACATGCTCCCCGGCTGGCGGCGCCCCCGACGCCTCCATGCGCCGGTCCAAGGATCAAATGCTGTTGATGGAATGCCCGCCATCGACCACCAGCGTGGCCCCGGTCATGTGCGCCCCGGCCTCTGAGGCGAGCAACAGCAGCGGACCGGCGAGATCGCGCGGCTGGCCGAGGCGGCGCTGCGGGATGCGCTTGATCATTGCCTGGCCGGGCGGGGTGGCGAAAAATCCGGCATTGATCGCGGTCTCGACATAGCCCGGCGCCAGCGCGTTGACGCGGATCTGATGCCGCGCCAGCTCGATCGCCAAGCTGCGGGTAAGATGCAGCAGCCCGGCCTTGGCGGCGGTATAGGACGCAAGATTGGCGATCACCCGCAGACCCAGGATGGAGGCGATATTGATGATGCTGCCACCCCGTCTGGTGGCGATCAGGTGCCGCGCCGCCTCGCGCGCCACCAGAAACGCGCCGCGCAAATTCACCGCCATCACCGCGTCCCAGTCCTCCATCGCGAGATCGAGGGCGGGGCCGGGGGCGGCGATGCCGGCGTTGTTGACGACGATGTCCGCGACCACCCCGCGCGCCGCGAGTTCGTCGAAACAGGCGCGGATCGAGGCGGCGTCCGCGACGTCGAGCCGCACCGCGAGGGCGGGGTCGCCCAGCCGGTCGGCCTCGGCGGTGAGGCGATCCTCCCGCCGCGCTGCCAGGATGACCCGCGCGCCGGCCTCGTGGAGCACCTGCGCGAAAGTCAGGCCCAGCCCGCTTGAGGCGCCGGTGATCAGTGCCGTGTGGCCCTTGAGGGAAAACATCTCATTCACCGAGAGCGTCTCGGCGCTGGCCGTGATCATGGCTTTTTCCCCCTGGCTATCTCTCCCTGGCGCTGGGCGCGCCATTGAAACACCTCCACCGTCGTCTCCTCGAGCCGCGCGCCGAGCGGCGGCGCGGGGTTGGCCGCGAGCAGCGTCCAGCGCCGCAACGTCGCGGCGCGGTTGTAGTGCAGCATGAGGCTCGCGAACAGGCCAAGTCCCCGCCAGAGCGCGAGAGGCGCCTCGGTATCGATGTCGTAGGGATGGCAATAGGTCCAGAGCATCTGGCCGGCGAGCCGGCTGGCCAGGCGGCTGGCGTCATGTTCGGGAATGACCCGGAGATACATGCCGCCCAGAAGCGGCAGGAACCGCCCGGCGAGCCGCACCACCGGCACCGGACACTCGATCAATCCGCACGGCCAGCGGAAGGGCACGCGCGGCGCGCCTGGCCAGCCACCGATCCAGGCCGGGCCGGGCACCACGCTCGAAGAATAGGTGAAGCCGGCGGCGTGGAGGGCCTCGATGGCGAAGGCGGCATCCGGGCGGAGCGAGAACAGGGGCGCGCGGAAACCCTGTACCGGGCTCCCCGTCAGATCCTCGAGCCGGGCCTTCGCCGCCGCCATGCCGCTGGCGAATTCGCCCACCGCGCGGCGCGCGAGGGGAATATGGCGATCGCCGTGCGAGCCGATTTCGTGGCCACGCGCGGCGATCTCGCGCACCAGGGCGGGGGTAGCGCGCGCCATCTCATCGGTGGTAAAAAATGTCCCGCTGATCCCGCGCGCATCGAGGAAATCGACGAGCCGCAGGGTCGGCGCCGTGGCCTCGTCGGGCCCCGCGCCCGGCGCGGGGGGGTGTTCGACATCGACGGTGAAGCTCACCGGCCCGGGCGCCAGCGCTCTTGCCGCCGCGCTGGAATGGCTGGACAACGCGGCGCCCGGTTTCACATAACAGGAATACGCTGGCGCGCGCGACAGGCCGCCCGATAGTGAAGTTTCAGCCGTCAAAATGCCTCTCCAGTGACCAAGGACCCATGAACCAGCCCATCACCCTCTCCGAGACCGCCGCCCGCGCGCTCGAAAACGAGCTTGCTCACCTCATCGTGGAGGTGCTGCATCTCGAGAACAAGCCCGAGTCCCTCGACCCGCTGGCGCCCCTGTTCGGCGAGGGGCTGGGGCTCGATTCGATCGACGCCCTCGAACTGGCGCTGGCCATCTCGCGCCGCTTCGGCATCGAGCTGAAATCCGACGACGAACGCAATCGCCAGATTTTTGCCAGCCTGCGCGCCCTCGCCGGGCATATCGCGGCCCATCGCACCAAATAGCACGCGCCATGCGCCCCCTCCCGCGCGCCCGCTCCGCTCCCGCCCGACCATGACAGCGCCTCCCTTCGCGCTGCTGCAACGTGGTCCCGAAGCGGCGTTGTTCCAGACCCCGGAGGGCCAGGTGGTTCGCGCCGGCGCGTTTCTCGCCGCGGCGGCGCGCCTGGCCCAGCGTCTGCCGCCGGGGGTCGCGGTGCTCAATCTCTGCGAGCAGCGCCTCGGCTTCGCCCTCGGCTTCGCCGCCGCCCTCCTCCGCGGCCAGCTCTCCCTGCTCTCGGCCGACCGCTCGCCCGCGCGCCTCGCGGCCCTGGTGGCGCAAGCCCAGGGGGGGCAAACCCAGGGGGTGGTCGTGTTGAGCGAGAACGCGCCGCCTGCCCTCATTCATGCGTCTATTCACGTCGAGCCCCGTGTCTGCGAAGGCGCGCGCGCGGTGGAAAACCCAGTCATCCCGCCGGAGCGGGTGGTCGCGCGGGTGTTCACCTCGGGCAGCACCGGGGCGCCGGTGCCGCACGAGAAAACCTGGGGTGCGCTCACGACGCGGAGTGCGGCGGCCTGCGCGCGTTTCGGCCTTGCCGCCGATGGCCCGGTCTCGATCGTCGGCACGGTGCCGGCGCAGCATATGTATGGTTTCGAGACGACGCTGCTGCTCGCCTTCCACGCGCCTGTCAGCGTCTGGTGCGGGCCGGCTTTTTATCCCCGCGACATTGCCGCAGCGCTCGCGGCCATGCCGGCGCCGAGGATGCTCGTCACCACCCCCTTGCAGCTCCGCGCCCTGCTCGACGCCGCGATCGCGTTGCCACCGCTCGCCGGCATCATCTCGGCGACCGCGCCCCTGCCGCTCGCCCTCGCCGAACGCGCCGAGGCGCGCTGGCAGACCCGTGTGTTCGAAATTTTCGGCGCCACCGAGGCCGGCTCGATCGCCAGCCGCGCGCCCAGCGAGAGTGATATCTGGCAGGCCTATCCCGGCCTCAGCTTCGCCGCCGAACGCGCCGGGGCGGAGGACGGCTGCGTGTTGCGGGTGAGCGGGCCGTTCATGGCCCCGGTCTCCCTCGCCGACGCGGTCGAATGGCTCTCGCCCGAGAGTTTCCGCCTGCTTGGGCGGCGGAGCGATGTCGTGAAACTCGGCGGCAAGCGCGCCTCGCTCGCCGGGCTGACCCGCATCCTCACGGCCATCGAAGGGGTCGAGGATGGGATTTTTATTGCCCCCGACGATCTCGACGCCGCCTCGAACGCCCGGCTGATCGCCTTCGTGGTGGCGCCGCGCCGCTCGGCCGATGACATCCTGGCCGCCCTGCGCCGCGAGATCGACCCGCTCTTTCTGCCGCGCCGGGTGATCCGGCTCCAGCGCCTGCCGCGCAACGAGATCGGCAAGCTGCCGCAAGAAAACCTCATGCGCCTGGCGGTGGAAAATGGCGAGATCTGATCCGGCATGATGGCGGCGCTCTTTTCGGCCCAGGGGAGGTTCACCATCCCGCCGACGCACCCGGCCTTCGCCGGGCATTTTCCCGGCCAGCCGATGCTGCCGGGGGTGGTGCTGCTCGATCTGATCCAGGCCGAGGCCGATCTCGCCGCCCATGGATTGATCCTCACCGGCATCGCTCAGGTGAAATTCCTCCGCCCGGTGCGCCCCGGCGAGGTGGTGACCTTCGCCCTTGCCGAGCAGGCCGGGCGACAGCTTGCGATCGTCGCCGCGACGCAAGCGGGGCCGGTGCTGCGCGGGCAGCTCATCCTCGGCGATCGTGCCCGGCCATGAGGTGGCGCGCCGGGTCCGGCGTTTTCCTCCTCGCCCTCGCCGCCTGGCCGGCCCTCGCCGGGAGCGGCGAGGCGCTCACCATCGGGGCGCTGATGGCCCAACTGGGCACGGTCACGGAAAGCCACGCGCGCTTTGCGGAAACCAAGACCGTGGGAGCGCTCTCGGCGCCGATCGAGACATCTGGGACGCTGTTCTATCGCCGCCCCGACCACCTCGAAAAAATCACGTTCCCGCCGCATTCGGAACAATTGGTGGTCGAGGGGGGGAAACTGCGCCTCAGCCTGCCAGGAGCGGCGCCACAGGAACTCGATCTGGCCCGCGCTCCCCCCATCGCCGCCCTGGTCGAGGCCATCCGCGCCACGCTCGCCGGCGATCTTGCCGCGTTGCAGCGCGACTACAGCGTTGGGTTGGACGGCAATGCGGCGGATTGGCATCTCACCCTGGTGCCGAGCGATCCGGAGGTTGCGCGGTTTTTGCGCGCCGCCCGCCTTTCGGGAACCGGGCATGAGTTGCGCGAGGTCAGCTTTACCCAGGCCAACGGCGATACCAGCGTCATGCGCATCACCCCCCTGCCATGAGGTTTTTGCCAGCGGCGGGCCGCGCCCGGCTGCTCGCCACCTTCGCCCTCGCGGCGCTGCTGCTCGCGATCGCGCTTGGGCACGGCGGCCTGAGCACCGACATCGCCGATTTTCTGCCCCAGGGCCAAACCGAGGCGGCGCGGTTCATGCTCGAGCAGGTGCGGAGCGGCCCGGCCGCGACCCTGGTTCTGCTAGCCATCGAGGGGCTGCCGCCGCCAGAACTCGCCGCCATCAGCCGCGCTTTCGCCGCCCGTCTCGACGCCTCGGGGGTCTTCCGTTTGGTCGCCAATGGTGCGGGCCTCGCCAATGGTCCGGAGCAGGCGTTTCTGTTCCGCAACCGCTACGCGCTGTCGCCCGCGGTGCGCGCCGAGGCTTTCACCGAGGCCGCGCTGCGGGCGGATTTTGCCCGCCTCCTCGCCGCCCTCGCCACCTCCGCCGCGCCGCTGGTCAGCGTCTATGGCCTCGCCGACCCGACCGCGGCGTTCCCGCCGCTGCTCCGCCTCTGGGCCGGGCCGGGAAATCTCCGCGCGGTGGATGGGGTGTGGTTCGCGCGCGATCGCGACCGCGCCCTGTTGATCGTCCGCACCCGGGCGAGCGGGGTCGATCTCGCCGGCCAGCGCCAAGCCGAAGCCGCGATCCGCGCGGCGTTTGGCGCCAGCGCCAAACCTGGCGCGCATTTGCTGATGAGCGGGCCGGCGGTGTTCGCGCTGGCCGCCGAACGTACCATCCGCGGCGACGCCGAAACCGTCTCGGTGCTTTCCGCCCTTCTCGTGCTGGCGCTGCTCGCCTGGCGGTTTCAGAGCCCGCTGGCGCTCGCCGCCGTGCTCATTCCGGTGCTGCTTGGCAGCGCGGCGGCGGTTGTCGCGGTGCAGGCGGCATTCGGCCAGGTGCATGCCCTCACGCTCGGCTTCGGAATAACCATGCTCGGGGTCGGGCTCGACTACCCGGTGCTGTGGATCGGCCACCGCCGCCCCGGCGAGGCCATCGCGGCGACGGCCGCGCGCATCGGCCGCACCCTGGCGCTGAGCGTCACCGCCGCCGTGCTCGGCCTCGCGGGGATGCTGTTTTCCGCCTTTCCAGGGCTCGCCGAACTCGGGCTTTTCGCCTTGGTCGGCCTCGTCGTCGCGGCGCTCGCGACCCGGCTGGTGCTTGCCCCCCTGGTGGTCGCCGCAGCGATCGCGCCCGCTTCGCGGGGGGCGCCAGCCTGGCTGTTGCGGCTCGAGGGGCTCCGCCGCTTCCGCGCCTGGACAGCGTTGCCGATCGCGCTGGCGGCGCTCGTCGTGATTTTTCACCCACCGCGCCTCGAGCGCGATCTCGCCCGGTTAAGCCCGGTGCCGCAAGCAGCCCTGGATCTCGATACCGCCTTGCGGGGCGAAGCGGGTGCTCCCGAAGTGGCGCGTCTGGCGTTCATCGAGGCTGAGACAGAGGAGGCCGTGCTGGTGCGCGAGGAGGCGCTTTTGCCCGCCCTCGATGCGCTGATCGACCAAGGCGCCATGGGTGGGGTCGAGATCGCGGCGCGTTACTTGCCGAGTATGGCAACCCAGGCGCGCCGCCGCGCTGCCCTGCCGCCGGCCGAAGCCCTCGCTGCCCGCATCGCGCGCGCGCAAGCGGGAATGCCGTTTCGCGCCGACGCCTTCGATCGCTTCCAGGCCGATATCGCAAATGCCCGCGCCGCGCCGCCGCTCAGACTTGCCGATATCACCCCGAACCTGCTCGCCGCCCGCCTCGCCCCTTTGCTGTTCGCCCATGCCGGGCGGTGGTATGGCGTGATCGCACCGACAGAGCTTGCCGCGCCCGCGGCGTTCGGCGCCGCGCTGACGGCGGTGCCGGGGGTCCGGGTTCTCGACGTTGCCGGCGAGATGACCGCCATCGTCGCTGCCTATACCACGCAGGCCTGGCGCTGGCTGGCGCTCGGAGCGGCAATGGCGCTCGGCGCTTTGGCGATCGGTCTTCGGGGGTTGGCCGCCTTGCCGCGCGTGCTCGGGCCGATCGTCGCGGCGGTGCTCGTGACGCTCGCTATTCTCAGTGCCGCGGGGGTGCATCTGTCGCTGTTCCACCTCGTGGCCTTACAACTGATGGTCGGCGTTGCCCTTGATTATGCGTTGTTTTTTGCCCGCCGCCAAAGCGATGACGAGGAGCGCGCCCGCACCTTCCGCACGCTGATCCTGTGCAACGCCATGACCCTCTTGACCTTCGGCCTGCTCGCCTTCTGCCGCACGCCGCTGTTACAGGGGATTGGCCTGACGGTCGCGGTCGGCGTGGTCGCGGCGATGGTGTTTTCCTTTCTTCTCGCCGGACGGCCGGCATCCGCTTGACCTTCCAGCGCTGGCAATCCCTAACTGTTGTTTTGCTGCTCACGCGGCAAGGAGGGTTTGGCAATGACGGAACGGCGTGAAACGGTTCTCAAGGTCGGCGGCATGACCTGTGAAGGCTGCGTCCGGGCGGTGAGCCGAGTGCTCGGCAAGGTGGCGGGCGCCGAGGCGGTCGAGGTCGATCTCGCACGCGGCGAGGCGCGGGTGCAGGGGTCGGCGGCGTCGGCTGCGCTGATCGCCGCGGTCGTCAAGGCGGGCTACGAGGCAAGGCTCGCGGGATGAGCCCTGACGGCCTCGGCGCCCGCGACCGCGCGGTCGAGGAAACGGCGGTCGACCTGGCGATCAGCGGCATGACCTGCGCCACCTGCGCCGGGCGGGTCGAGCGCGCCTTGGCTGCGGTGCCGGGGGTGCGGGAAGCAGCGGTCAATCTCGCGACCGAACAGGCCCATATCAGTGTCACCGGCCATGGCCCGACGCCAGCGGCGCTGATCGCCGCGGTCGAGGCGGCGGGCTACGAGGCCCTGCCGATCGGCGGCGTGGCCGAAGAGGCGAGCATCGCCGCCGAGATCGCCGGGCGAGAGCACGCGCTCGGCCGCAGTGTTGCTGTTGCCGCGGCCCTCAGCCTGCCGTTGCTGCTGCCCATGGCCGGCATCGATCTGCCGGGCTGGCTCGCGCTGCTGCTCGCGACCCCGGTGCAATTCGTCATCGGGGCGCGGTTTTATCGTGGTGCCTGGCGCGCGCTCCGCGCTGGGAGCGCCAATATGGACGTACTGGTGGCGCTTGGCACCTCGGCCGCCTACGGCATGAGCGCCGTCGCCGTGCTCACCGCGTCGGGGCCGCGCTATTTCGAGGCTGGCGCGATGGTGATTACCCTCGTGCTGCTCGGCAAATGGCTGGAAGGCCGCGCCAAGCAGGCGGCGGGCTCGGCAATCCGGGCGCTGATGGCGCTGCGCCCCGAAACCGCGCGGGTGGAGGAGCAAGGCGCCATCGTCGCCCGCCCCGTAGCCCTGGTGCGACCCGGCGATGTCGTGGTGATCCGCCCTGGCGAGCGGGTTCCCGTCGATGGCCGGGTGCTGTCGGGCGAAAGCAGCGTCGATGAAAGCCTGCTCACCGGCGAAAGCCGCCCGCTCGCCAAGGCGCCGGGGGCGCTGGTGATGGCTGGCACCATCAATGGCGAGGGCCTGCTGCGGGTGGCGACCGAGGCGGTGGGTGGGGCGAGCCGGCTCGGCGGCATTATTTCCCTGGTCAGCCGGGCGCTCTCCAGCAAGGCGCCGGTGCAGCGGCTGGTCGATCAGGTGGCCGCCGTGTTCGTCCCGGTGGTGGTGGGGATCGCGGTGCTGACCTTCGTGCTGTGGTGGGGCCTCGCGCATGATCCGGGGCGGGGCTGGATCGCCGCCGTCGCGGTGCTGGTGATCGCCTGCCCTTGCGCACTCGGCCTCGCCACGCCGGCGGCGCTGATCGCCGGGATTGGAGCGGCGGCGCGGGCGGGGATTCTGATCCGCGACGCCGAAACCCTGGAGATCGCCCATCGCATCGATACCGTGGCGCTCGACAAAACCGGCACGCTGACCGCGGGCCGCCCGGTGGTGGGCGTGGTCCAGGGGTTTGGCGTGAGCGAGGCGGAGGTGCTGCGTCTGGCCGCCTCGCTTCAGTGCGCCAGCACCCATCCGCTCGCCCACGCGGTGCTGGCGCGCGCCGAGGGGTTTGATCTGGAACCGGTCACGGCGCTTGAAAACCGCCCCGGCCGCGGCCTGATCGGGTGCGTTGGCGGGCGGCAATATGCCCTCGGCAATGCCCGGCTGCTCGCCGAATATGGGCTCGATCCGGCACCCGCAGCGGCGGCGCGCGAATCCGCGGGCGAGACGGTAATGCACTTGGCGGCGTTGGAGCCCACCCCGCGCCTGCTCGGGCTGATCGCCGCGCGCGACACACTGCGGCCGGAGGCCGCCGAGGCGGTCGCGGCCCTCCGCCGGCTCGGTCTCCGCGTCGCTTTACTCAGCGGTGATAACGCCGTCTCCGTCCAGTCGGTCGCGATGGCGCTTGGCATCGACGAGGCCGAAGCCGGGATGACACCCGAAGACAAGGCCGCGAAAATGACCGCCTGGCAGCGCGCCGGGCGCCATGTCGCGATGGTCGGCGATGGCGTGAACGATGCCCCGGCGCTGGCGGCGGCCGATCTCGGCATCGCCGTCGGCGGTGGCGCGGATGCGGCGCTGGCGGCGGCGGGGATTACCCTGATGCGGCCCGACCCCCGGCTGGTGGCCGCGGCGATCGCCATCGCCCGGCGGGCGCGGAGCAAAATCCGCCAGAATCTGTTCTGGGCGTTTTTCTATAACCTGCTCGGTCTGCCGCTTGCCGGGTTCGGCCTGCTCAGCCCCGTCATTGCCGGGGCGGCGATGGCGCTTTCCTCGGTGAGCGTGGTCAGCAACGCGCTGTTGCTCCGACGCTGGCGGCCACCGGGCGCGGTGGCCCCGCGATGACGACGATCGGCGAGGCGGCGGCGGCTTCCGGCGTGCCGGCCAAGACCATTCGCTACTACGAGGCGATCGGCCTGTTGCTGCCCGCCCCGCGCAGCGCGGGCGGCTATCGCGCCTACTCAGAGGCCGATATCGCGACACTCTCTTTTATCGGCCGGGCCCGGCGGCTTGGTTTCTCGGTGGCCGATCTCCGCCATCTGCTGGCATTGTGGCGGGATAGCAGCCGGACCAGCCGCGAGGTCAAGGACATCGTCGCCGCTCAGATCGCGCGCATCGACGGCAAGATCAATGAACTCGCCAGCATGCGCAGGGCGCTTACCGATCTCGCCCGGCGCTGCCACGGGGATGCGCGGCCCGACTGCCCGATCCTCGCGGAGTTTGCCGCGCCTCGGCGCGGGCGGGCGGTCATCGCGGCGGCGCCTCATCCTCCGCCGCGAGCGGAAGGGCAGGATGAGGCGCGGCGTGGCGCGCGGCGGGCGGCGGCGGCACCCAGGGACGGGCGCCCCGCCATGCCTGTTCGGTAAGAACGCGCGCGTCCCGAGGGCCGAGCCAGACGGCGGCGGCACCCTCGCGCCAGACCGTGAAGCGGTCGATATGCGCGATCCCGGGGCAGCGTCCATGCACTGGCTCGGGCGAGATGACCAGCGCCACGTCACAGTCCGCCCCTGGCGCTGGCGTCGGCGCGGGCGCCGCCCGCGCCGGTGCGGCGAGGTCGGTTTTTGCGAGATCAGGCGCGGCGTCGCTGGATTCCGGCGCGTCCTCCCGCGCGGCGCCGCGCAGCACCAGGAGCGCCCAGGCGTCCTGAGCGCGCGGGCGGACGCGGCAGGCGGTTTCGTCGCAAGCGACGAGATTTTCCGGTGCCCCGGTCCGCGGCCGGAGCGCGCCCTTGGCCCAATATTCCGCCCAGGCATCCTCGGTGAAGCGCGACGTCCCGGCACGCGCCAGGATATAGGCGGCATCCGGGGTGCGGAGCGCGATCAGTCGGGCATCGGCCGAGACCAGAATGTCCGGGGGCGTGGTGAGGAGCGGCGAGAGCAGGGCGAGAGCCAGGATCGCGACCCCGCCCAGCCGCAAGCGGCTGCGCCAGATCCCGAGCCAGGCGATGCCGAGCGCGAACAGCGCCAGACCCCAGGGTGGGATATGCGCGACTGCGAGCGTCGCCGCCGGCAAGGCGCTGACAGTGCGGGCGATCCACAGAATGACGCCGATCCCCCAGCCCATCGGGGCGAGCGCCAGGAATTCGAGCCGAAATGGCATGAGCGCCAGGGCGATGAGCCCGAACGGCATCGCCCAGAATGCGGTCACCGGCACGGCGAGCAGATTGGCGAGCACGAAATAGATTTGCACGCGCCCGAAATGGGCCGCCGCGAACGGCGCCGAGGCGGTGCCGGCGAGCAGGCTGGTGAGCGCCAGCATCACCAGATGCCGCCGCCAGCGCGCGGTGATGCCGAGCAGCCAGGGCCACAGCGCCTCGTAACCCGAGACCAGCGCGAGCACGGCGGAAAAGCTCATCTGGAAGCTCACCCCCTCGATCTCCTCGGGGGCGCTCAAAATCACCGCCGCGGCGGCCAGCGCCAAGCCGCGCAAGGAGAGCGCGCGCCGCCCAACCAGGAGGCCGAGCGTGACCAGCGCCGCCATCGCGAAGCTGCGCCGGATCGGCACATGCGCCCCGGTGAGCAGCAGATAGAAGCCGCCGGCGGCAAGCGCCGTCAGCGCCGCGATCTGGCGCGCCGGCCAGTGCAGCGCCGGCCACTCGAACGCGGCCAGCAACAGCCGGGTAAAACCGAGCACCAGGCCCATGACGATGCCGATATGGAGCCCGGCGATGGCGAGCAGATGGGCGAGCCCGGCATCGCGGAAGGCGGCGCGGTCGGCCTCGGGAATGGCCGCCGAAAAACCGCTCAAAAGGGTCGCGGCGATGGCGCCACGGGCATCGGGCAGGGCCGCCATCACCCGCGCGGCAATGCTGGCGCGCAGCGCCTCGATCACCGCCTCGATCCCCGGCGCCGGCGGCCCCGCGATGCGCCGTACCGGCCCGAATGCGCTGCCATAGCCGCCGAGGGCATGAAAAAAATCATCGCGCTCCAGATCCCACGCCCCCGGATAGGCGGGCGGCGGCGGCGGCATCAGCAGGGCACGAAGCGCGAGGGTCTCGCCGATGGCGAAATTTTCCGCCTCTTCATGGCGGAGCCGGATGCGCAGGCGGCGCGGCAGCGCTGGCCCGTCATTGAGGCGCACGCCATCGAGCACGATCCGGCTGCC
The DNA here is from genome assembly GCA_021841985.1 of Pseudomonadota bacterium. The sequence continues at coordinate 13,175 of JAKCCP010000054.1, forward strand.
CTCGGGCAATCCCTCGATCGCCATCACCCGTCCGGAAAGCATGACGGCGCGGCGCGGCAATTCGAGCAGGGGGGAAGCACGGAAAGTGGCGAATTGCGCCGCGCCGAAGCCGAGGGAAGCGACAAACAGCAGGAAGGGAGCCAAGCGGGCCAGGGAAAAGCCGCGCAGCAGCAGGAACATCGCCCCGGCCAGTCCGGCAACCGCCGCCCCCGCCCAGAGCGGCGGCTCGGCACGCAGGGAAAAATAAAAAATATCACCAAGGCCCAGGAAAACCGGCAGCCACAGGGCAAAGCGGCCAGCTTCCGCCTCGATCAGCGCGAAAAAGGGGAGCGCGGCGCGCGCCGTCCATTCCGCCAGCCCCGCGCGCCCCACCCGCTCCACCCGATCCAACCTCCGGTTGTCTGATCGCTGAGACTAGCCCATTTTTCTCCGCTCCATCACCTCCCGGCGCTGGCCCCGAAAGCCCGCGATTTCCCGGCATGAAACCCGATCTGGAAGCCCCGGGATTCCCGGTATAGAAGAGCCCGCCATGAAACCATCCTGCCCGCCATGACCATCCGCACCCGGTTCGCCCCGAGCCCGACCGGGCTTTTGCACATCGGCGGCGCCCGCACCGCGCTCTTCAATTTTCTTTTTGCCCGCCATCACGGCGGCCAATTCCTGCTGCGCATCGAGGATACCGACCGCGCTCGCAGCACCGAGGCGGCGATCGCGGTCATTCTCGAAGGGCTCGCCTGGCTCGGGCTGGATCCCGATGAGCCGCCGCTGTTCCAATCCACCCGCGCCGCCCGCCACGCCGAGGTCGCGAATGCCCTGCTCGCCGCCGGGCACGCCTATCGCTGCTATGCCAGCGCCCTGGAATTGCGCGAGATGCGCGAGCAGGCGCTGAAAGAGGGCCGGCCGCCGCGCTATGACGGGCGCTGGCGCGATCGTGACCCGGCCGAGGCGCCGCCCGGGATCGCCCCGGCGATCCGCCTCAAGGCGCCGCGCGAGGGCGAGACGGTGATCAGA
>JAKCCP010000212.1 GCA_021841985.1 Pseudomonadota bacterium
GATGTTACGGGGGGTGGCCTTCGCGGGCCGCCTTTTTTGTTTTGGACGGGTTTTGTTTTGGATGGGTTCATCTTGGACGAGGATCGCCCTGATCACGAAGATCGCCCTGATCACGAGGATCGCCCTTATCACACGGGCCTCGAAGCCAAGCTCGCGGCGCGCGTCACGCCGACGCTGGAAGCGCTCGGCTATGAACTGGTGCGGGTCGCGGTGATCGGGCGTGAGCGGCCGACGGTGCAGATCATGGCCGACCGCGCCGATGGCGCGCGCTTCGGCATCGAGGATTGCGAGGCGCTGAGCCGGACGCTGGGCGCGGCGCTCGATGTCGAGGATCCGCTGCCCGGCGCGTGGACGCTGGAAGTGAGTTCACCCGGGATCGACCGGCCGCTGACGCGCGCCAAGGACTGGAACCGCTATGCCGGCCATCTCGCCCGCGTCGAGATGGCGGTCGCCCAGGAAGGGCGCAAGCGCTTCGCCGGTGTCGTGCTCGGCGCCGATCGCGAAACCGCCCGCCTCCGCCTCGATGACGGCAGCGAGATCGCACTCCCGCGCGCCGAAATCCGCCGCGCCAAGCTGGTGCTGACCGAGGCGCTGCTCGCCGCCGAGGCCGACCCGCCGCTCAACTGAACCAACCGCCAGGAAACCGGAAGCGAACGTGCTCGAAACGTCAACGGAAAGGTCTCAAGCCATGGATACCGCGATCGCCCGCCCTGAATTGCTGCTGGTGGCCGACGCCGTCGCGCGCGAGAAATCGATCGAACGCGACGAGGTGCGGGAGGCGATGGAGCAGGCCATCCAGAAGGCCGGCCGCGCCAAATACGGCCATGAGAAGGATATCCGCGCCCGCATCGACAAGAAAACCGGCGAGGTCCATCTCTCGCGCTGGACCGAGGCGGTGGAGACGGTGGAGAACGAGGAGACGCAGATCCCGATCGCCATCGCGCGCAAGTTCAAGCCCGATATCCAGCTCGGCGAGCATCTCGTCGACCCGCTGCCGCCGATCGATTTCGGCCGCATCGCGGCGCAGACCGCAAAGCAGGTGATCGTGCAAAGGGTGCGCGAATACGAGAGGAAGCGCCAATACGAGGAATACAAGGACCGCGTCGGCGAGATCATCAACGGCACCGTCAAGCGCACCGAATACGGCAATCTGATGGTCGATCTCGGCCGCGCCGAGGCGCTGCTCCGCCGCGACGAACTGATCGCCCGCGAGAGCTTCAGGAACGGCGACCGCGTGCGCGCCTATATCTATGACGTGCGCGAGGAGCCGCGCGGGCCGCAGATTTTTCTCTCGCGCACCCATCCCAATTTCCTCGCCAAGCTTTTCGCCCAGGAAGTGCCCGAGATCTATGACGGTATCATCGAGATCAAGGCGGTGGCGCGTGATCCCGGCTCGCGCGCCAAGATGGCGGTGATCTCGCGCGATTCCTCGATCGACCCGGTCGGCGCCTGTGTCGGCATGCGCGGCTCGCGCGTCCAGGCGGTGGTGCAGGAGCTGCAGGGCGAGAAGATCGACATCATTCCGTGGAGCCCGCAGGCGGCGACCTTCGTCGTCAACGCCCTGGCGCCGGCGGAAGTGACCAAGGTGGTGATCGACGAGGAGGCCGGACGGGTCGAGGTGGTGGTGCCCGATGAGCAACTCTCGCTCGCCATCGGCCGGCGCGGCCAGAATGTGCGCCTCGCCAGCCAGCTCACCCGTTGGGACATCGACATCCTGACCGAAGCCGAGGAAAGCGAGCGCCGGCAGGAGGAATTCCGCCGCCGCACCGGCCTCTTCGTCGAGGCGCTCGATGTCGATGACGTGATCGCCGGCCTGCTCGTCGCCGAGGGCTTCAATACCATCGAGGAGCTGGCCTTCTCGCCGCCCGAGGAGCTGGCCGAGATCGAGGGTTTCGACGAGACCGTCGCCGCCGAGCTGATCCGCCGCGCCGAGACCTTTCTCGCCCGCCGCGACGCCGAACTCAACGAAAAGCGCGTCGTGCTCGGGGTCAGCGACGAGATCGCCGCGATTCCCGAACTGACGCCGGCGATGCTGGTCGCGCTCGGTGAGAAGGACGTGAAGACGCTCGACGATCTCGCCGATCTCGCCGCCGATGAATTGATCGAGATCGTGGGCAAGGGCGAGATGGATGACGAGACCGCCGCCGCCTGGGCGAGCGCGATCATCATGGCCGCGCGCGCCCATTGGTTCGCCGATGACGAGAGCGGGGAGCAGAAAGACGCCTGAGCGCACGCCAGATCCGGTGCCGCCCGATGCGGCGCCAAAGGACGCGCCAGAGGACGCGCCAGAGGATTCGCCAGAGGATTCGCCAGAGGATTCGGGCGACGCCGAGGACGGGCGCGAGGCCGGCCCGCTGCGGCGCTGTCTGGTGACCCGCCTCCGCGCCGAGAAGACGGCGATGATCCGCTTCGTCGTCGGGCCGGAGGGGGAAATCGTCCCCGATCTCGCGCTCCGGCTGCCGGGGCGGGGAATGTGGTTGAGTGCCCGGCGGGATGTGTTAGAAACCGCCGTCAAGCGAGGGGTCTTCGCCCGCGCAGCGAAGAGGCGGGTGAGCGTTCCCGCGGATCTCGCCGCCGCTGTCGCATCTGGGTTGAGGTTGCGGATTGGCGAGACTCTCGGTCTTGCCCGGCGGGCGGGCCAGGCCATCGCCGGTTTCGACAAGGCGCGGGAATGGCTGATCTCCGGCCGCGCCGGCCTCGTGGTCGCGGCGCGCGACGGCAGTGCCGACGAGCGGGCCCGGTTTC